>JAQVYZ010000040.1 GCA_028708485.1 Caldisericia bacterium
TGTACTTTTTTAAAGAACTTGCCTCTAACCAATCTCTATAAACAGAAACAATCGAAAAGTTTCGAACTGTTTAGGCTACGAAAATATTTAGATTTGTAAGGAGAGAATCATGGCAATAGTGATGGATGGAAAGTTGGTTTCCAATTCTATTCGAATCAAAATCAAAGAAGAAATTACTACTTTATTGGTAAGAAAACCAAAATTAGCCACTATTTTAGTCGGTAATGATGAAAGCGCAAAAGTCTATATTCGTAACAAGGAAAAAGCTTGTCTTGAAGTTGGTATTCTTTCAGTTCAGGTAAACCTCCCCGAGGAATCGACCAACGAAATCTTATGCCGGACGATTGAACACTTAAACAATGACTCCTCTGTCGATGGTATCTTAATTCAGATGCCTTTACCCAAGCAATTCTCAACCGAAGAAATTATTAGAACAATCTCTCCGGGTAAAGATGTGGATTGTCTCAATCCGGTGAATTTAGGTCTTTTATGTTCCGGTCATGCTGTTTTCACACCCAACACTCCCCAGTCGGTCTTATCAATTCTCGACTTTTACCAGATTTCCCTGCAAGGAAAAAAAGCAGTGGTGATAGGACGGTCGAATATTGTTGGAAAACCGGTATCTCTTTTGTTATTAGACCGACATGCCACCGTAACGATATGCCACTCAAAAACTATTGACCTGCCTTCTGTTGCCAGGGAAGCAGATATTCTGGTTGTCGCAACAGGAAGAGCTTCCATGGTGAATAAGAATTTTGTTAAACCCGGCGCCGTAATCTGTGATGTAGGTATCAATTATGTGGATGGTAAAATAAAGGGGGATGTGGAGTACGAATCAGTCTTCCCGCTTGCGTCTTATATCACACCGGTACCGGGAGGCATCGGCTCGTTAACAACTACCTTGCTGTTAAATAATACACTCAAGGCATTTCATCTTCACCAATAATGTCAGCAGGATTGTATCTGCATTTCCCATTCTGCAAAAAAAGATGCGATTATTGTGATTTTGTCTCCACAACAGATTTAGATCAACGAAAAGGATACCTGTCGTTATTAACAAAAGAAAAACATCTTTACCAAAAGGATTGGGGGCGGGAGATTTTTGATACAATATACTTCGGTGGAGGCACTCCCTCCCTACTCCCTTCTGAAGATTGGGAAAAACTTGCTGAGTGGGTTGCCAAAGAGTTACCCAGTTTAAGTGAATTTACCATAGAAGCAAACCCTGAATCAGTTACCCGGCAATTTATCTCTTCGGTTGAGAAAACAGGCTGTACTCGAATCAGTCTGGGCATTCAATCAACCGATGATCATGTATTGTCTTCCATTGGAAGAATTCATACTGCAAAACAAGCCAATGAAGCTGCTGTTTTAGTGAAAAACAGTCGAATACAACAAGTAAGTTTTGATTTTATCGTCGGTCTTCCGGGTGAAACCCGGGAGGGAATAGAAACAAATTGTCAGTTTATTGAAACGTATCGTCCGCAACATATCTCTTTGTATTTTCTTTCCCTTTCCTCCTCAACAATCCTATTTCAAACACAAAAAACCAACCCTTCTTTATTTCCGGATGAAAAAAGAACGGTGGAATGGTGGAAACACTATATCCGCTTTTTTGACCAATTAGGGTATCAGCATTATGAGATCAGCAATTTCTCCCTGCCTGGCTATGAAAGCCAACACAATAACCATTACTGGGAAAGAGATCCTTATCTTGGCCTTGGTGTGAATGCTTCCAGTTATTTACCTGAAAAAAGATGGACTAATGAACTACGGCTGGAATCCTATCGAGAAAAATTGCTTCTAGCAGAAAAACCGGTACATCAATCCGAAATACTGTCGCAGGAATCGATTCGGTTTGAAAAAATCATGCTTGGGCTCAGGAAGCTAAAAACGGGAATTCCGGTAGATATCGTTGATCAAAATAAACACATCCTTCTGCAAGAGTTATTAGATAAACAATGGCTGAAACTACAAAATACAAGGTTGATATTAACAGAAAATGGGTGCTTGTGGTTGGATGCAATCATAAATAAACTGGCTTGATCATTAGACTGACCAAACCAGTTTATTCAATAAAACGCTACTAATTTATTTTAGTTTCGTGATGACAATCGTTTGTGTGGTACTATCCCAATCAATAGCAGATTCAAATGTTTCAGCGATGAAACGGATAGGCACAAAAGTTCTGCTGTTCTGAATTTCAGGAGCAGCATCCAGCAGATAGGATTTTCCGTTTACAAATACCGTGTTATTACCTATCTGCATCAGGATAGCCATATCGCCCAACGTAATATGGATTGTCTGGGATTTTGCTTCCCACTCAATCGTTGCGCCGAAGGCTTCCGTGATGAAACGGATAGGCACAAAAGTTCTGCTGTTTTTGATATAGGGAGGATAATCCAGGATCGTTGTTTTGCCTTCAATCGTAGCCTCTACCTGTCCGATTGTCAGTTTAATCATAATTTGGTGATAATTGTATACGGACATGGTAAGGGAATTTTTATTCCCTAATGTGTCAGATGCATCAAACACAAGTGTATTTGCATACAGCGTAATGGGAACCTTTACGGTAAATAGGTCATGAACAATCGTTGCCGGAACTCCATTCACCACTAAGATAGATCCAGGTTCAATTCGTCCTGTGATCTGCACCTCTTTTTGATCAATCAATTTCGGTAATGTATCTACCAGGATCGTAGGCCCAATAGTATCTAGCTTAATATCGATTGTTTTGGTTATCTTTTCCAGATTTTTCGTTACCGTGACAACAATTTGATTGTTACCCTCAGCAAGAGTAATGATAAAAGAGAACCCACCCTGATCATCGGAATCAGTTTTCCATTCATGTTCATCCATTTTTGCCAATACCGGTAAATTTGGAAGGGTTCTACCTTTCACGGTTACGGGTGATTTATTGGCTATGGCAGGTAAAGGATCTACTTCCAGAAAGAGTTTAATATCTCTTTTGATAACCGGTATAGTTGTTTCTCCCGGTTGCATACCTTCAATAGTAGCTTTTACTACTATGTCTCCAGTCTGAGTTGGTTTCCAGTTGGCATAGCATCTGCCATCTTTATCGGTACGCCCGGTATATTGGATACCACAACCAGAAGCATTCACTGTAGCGCCTTCCACAGGTCTGTTGGTTCCCAACTGGGTTACGAGAATGGTAACATCATTATCCTCATCAACGAAAATCGAACTCGGGGTAACAGATATACCGCCACCAAGCACTGAGTCAAGATACATAACCTTTTCCAGCTTGAAGCTGTTAGGTGAATCTTGACGCTTATTCTCGAAATAAACATCAAGTGTAATCACACTATCTCCAATACCGGTCGGGGTAAAAAACATGGTTGCGACAATCTCTGTTTTCGTAGTGGTAATTTTTTGTAATCTGCCATAGATTGAATTTTGATCTTGGTTGCCCTTTAGACTGACCACACCCGTAATATCCAAAGGTATATCCATATTGTCAGCAGGTTTTATGACAAAATCGATATGATTCTCAATGCTATAGATTAAATCATAATTATTTTTGTTGTATCCAGTTTTGCTTAGTTCAATTCCGGTTTTTGCGTCATATGCTTTGATAGAAGGCTGTCCAGATCCAATGATCAGATTAGGCATTGCATCGAAATCAAGGTAGAATACATACTCAGGTTGATATCTTTTTTCGATCTTTGTCGGATCATTCTCAGAATCCGGTGGTCCGCCAGAAACATCTCTGTTTCCATATGGATTGCATGCAACCAAACCACCGATTTTTGTTACATCGTCAGCAAAAATATAGAATTTACATCTTCCTTGTGCATCAAATAATAAGGAATCATGGTAATCCAATCTGCCATCCTCATTAATATCTGCAAATAAATAACCACCTTCATAACGGTTATTGTAGATACATCCTAAACCCCATCCATAAGGAGATTCAGAAATATCAAACTGAGGTTCTGTTACAAAAGAGCCATCCTCCCATTGAATATTCGAAGTAACATAGTACGTAATGGCTTCTAAAGTACTGATGGTACCTTGTTCATTCAAATCCCTTACATTAAAATAGCTCATCGGATGAGATTCTTTGTTTCGGTAATCGATATACCCGTTAAGGTTATAATCAATGCCAAGGTGTAAGTAATACCTTCCACCGTCATTCAATAAATAATTTGCGACAGAATGGTTTAGCCGGTATTCACCATCGCTTGAAGAAGGGGAGAGATTGAATTCGAAGTTAGCTGGTCGGGTGGTAAATGGAGTAAACCGTGCCACTTCTTTTGCTCCACCACAAATGTTCAAATCTTTATTAATACCTGCAATTAATTTCCCTTGAGCATTTCGAGCAATGGCGGTGACTTCATACAATCGGTTATCTCCGGCCGTAAGAGTGAAATCGGGTTCACCAGGAACAGTAAAAACTGTTTGTTCCGGATCTTCGGTATTGACAATCTCATAAGTCACTATCGGATTAACCACTTCAACTTCCACATGACCGGTTTGTCGTCTGTCAGGGGTATAAACGGAAATAAAGAATTTTCCGGCATCATTGGCACAAAAACCTTTGAATATATATTTACCTTCTTTTGCATGAGAAAAGTCGATTGTAATCGGCCTGAAACCAAACATGTTTTCATTATTTACCAAGGTAGAATCATCATTGTGAAGATCAGTTCTTGTCCAATAATATTGCCCCAAGGTTTTTGGATGATGGTCTATAAAGAGCAATTTCCATACGACTTCATCTTCAATTTCTCCACCTTGGGTTAAATCTACCGGATAACCCTCATCATCAGTAATAATAATGGTAAAAGGTTCTTCCGGATCTATCAGCTCAGGTACACAACCGGCAGTTAAAGGAGCGGGGGAATAACTTAGGTTTAATCCCTCTACTCTTGCTTCTACCACCGAAAAAGTTAAGCTAAAAAATGCTGCCAGTATAAACACTATTGTGGACCAGACTTTTATTCTTTTCATTTTTATTCTTTTCCTCCTCAATCATTTATACTGCAAATACACATGCTTTCGGAATAGGTTCAATGTTGTATTGATTTTTGCACTTGTTTGGAGGGTGGTGAGATACGACAGATAATTTAAATAAATCTATCATATCAGAGTTTTGGCAGGTCTTTCCAATATTTCTGAATATAGTCCTGAATGATGATCTCAAATCCGATCTCTTCCAGCCATCGAGAAAAAATGTCCTGTTTCATAGTGGTTGCGGGCTGGATAGGGACAAAAACACATTTTTCGTTTTGAAAAAAAGGAAAGAAACCGATTTTTCTTGAAAAATCCACAATCTCTTGTTTATCCAAACCAATTAACGGACGAAATATAGGTATCCTAGTTGTTTGCTCCAGCAATGAGAGATTATCAAGTGTTTGAGAAGCTACTTGCCCGAGATTGTCTCCTGTAACAACCGCTTTGGCATGGAGTTGACCGGCAATATACCCAGCAAGAGTTAGCATACTCAATTTACAAAAAATACACTGGTACTTAACCGAGAAGTTCTCCTGATAGAGTTTCAGCAGAGGGGTATGAGGTAATGTAATCAACTTCACCGATCTTCCGGCGTAGGTTTCCAGTTCTTGTTGTAATGAATCCAAAGGATCCTCCCCAAAATGGAGAAGAATGACTTCACAGCCTCTTTTTGCTAATAAATAGGCAGCAACCGGAGAATCAATGCCCTTTGAAGCCAATACAATCACTTTACCCTGGGTGCCGTACGGCAATCCTCCGGCTCCTTCAATCCTTCTGTAAGAAATAGCCGTTCTGTCAGTTTTCAGGTCGATGTCAATATTGAGTTTCGGATTTTTTAGGTTTACTTGCCAATCCTCAAAATAATAAGAGGCTTCATATTCAATAGAATAATGCGATAAGGAGAGTCTTTTATCTTTATGAGCTGTAATCCTGTAAGACTCCGGCTCATCCCCTGCCCAATTAGAGCGGATTTCCTGCATCACCGATCGTATGGAAGCGAAATTTGTTTCGGTGAGGATAACCGGTGTCACATAAGATACTCCGAAAGTCAAAGCTATCATTTCCAAGGATTCTTCAGAGAATTTTCCGGATACGAGACAAGCATTATGATTCCAACCATGAACTTTATAAGAAACTCCGAACCGATTCAGCTTATCCGTGATTCGGGACAATAAAACCTTTTGTAAATGGCTTTTTACGTAGGTGCTTTTTAAATAAATCTCTGAAACATGAATTAAAACAAAACGCTTTTCATCAATCATAACTTCATTTCAATCACTTGACTGGAATCCAACACCGGCAGCTGTGCGTAATAAGCAAATGAGGACAACACAGCTTGAATCGGGATCAAACCTATCAATTCCGTTTCTCTAATCGTCACTCCGTACCGCTTTGCTTCCAATCGTACTAATTCTATTACGCGGTAAAGAGGAAGTTTTTTAAAATCCAGAATATTCATGGAAACTTGTGCCATATTCTTTTCACTGATAAACATGCCCTTCGCTTGCAGATACTTATGCCCACCACCGCTTTCACGGATACTCCTGGCGATCGATTCAGCCATTATCTCATCTGTCGTGTCCAAATAGACATTGTATGCAATCAAAAACTCTCTGGCACCAACCGCAACTACTCCGGCTGTTGTATGTTTCCGGGTTGGTCCGAAATCAGGGATCCAATCTTTTTCAGTAATTTTTTTGTCAAACCCTTCAAATTCACCTTTTCGAATGGAAGGTAGTTTTTTTCTGTTTTCAGATTTTGCTGAATTCGCATAGAGATAGACCGGCAATTTCAGGTCATCACTGATTCTTTTTGCTAATTGTTCACTGGCTTGGATACATTCCTCCATGGTGATGTTGATTAACGGGATGATAGGGATAACATCGACGGCGCCCATTCTGGGGTGGGTACCCGAGTGTGTTCGTAAATCGATCAGTTGAAGAGCCTGGACTGTTAATTGATAAGCTGCTTCCAGTACTTCTTCCACAGGCCCGATAAAAGTTAAAACAGACCGGTTGTGATCGGAGTCAGATGAAGAATCTATCATCCTGACACCTTTCACTGATTCGATCGCTTGGATACACTTCTGAACTACTTCAAGATTTTTCCCTTCCGATATATTCGGAACGCATTCAACAATTTTTGGATTCATACAAATCTCTTCCTTTTCTTTTTTTTATTTGGGATAAATGACGGTTATGGTCTGTTTTTTGCCATCCCATTGTACATCTGCGTTTAGAGTTTCTGATACAAAACGCAGAGGGACAAAAGTCCTGCTGTTAATAATCTTTGGCGGGACAGAAGAGGGCAGTTCCTGACGAGTTTTATCAACCAAACAAAAGGATTTATTGATCCAGAGCTCTATCACTTTCGAGAATTGCGTCATTGTGATTTTCTGCTCTTTGGCATCCCATTCTACTATTGCATCCAGATTTTCTCCGAGAAAACGTAAAGGAACCAGGGTCCTGCCGTTTTGAATCACAGGTGGAGCATCCAACATCACTTTATTCTGGTCAATAAAAGCTTCTTTTTTGTTAATAGTGAGAACAATTTTCTTTTGTTTTCTGGATAAAATGTTT
>JAQVYZ010000041.1 GCA_028708485.1 Caldisericia bacterium
AAAAGTAAAAAAAATAAATTGGGACTGTCCCAATTTATTTTTTTCGCCATACTTATGTTATCGATTTTCAGCCTTCACAATATTAATAATAGCTGGAATCACTCCCCCCTTTAATAAAGCGGCAGTCTGCTGAACTACCTTCATTGCGTCTGTAGAGGGACCGCCAAACGTGAGAATCACAATGCCATTCTCGATGGTATCATGCACTACCGGGGACATGATCGGTTCTCCATCCAGGTTAATACTGATCTGTTTGCCTCTGTTCTTGTTGGTGCCAATTGCGAAAAGCCTTTTGCCCTCATCATCAAATTCAAGCTTGATAATTGGCTCCTGCAGTCCACCTTCCAGCATTTCCTGCATCGAGTAAGTGACATTTTTTAGATGGTCTCCGGTGACGATTATGCTGCCTTGATCATCTGTGAAGGTTAACTTTCCAGATTTTCCCAGTACTGTTTTTACCTCCTCTAAATCCGTATAGCCGACAATTTCAATGATTAGGTTTTGCCCTTGGATGGAAATGGTATTCGAAGAAGCGCCAAGAAATTCGATTCTCTTCCCCATGACTGCTTTTATACTGGCTAACTCCTGTTTTGAGAAGGATTTTTGTCCTTCATCCAGTGGCTTTACATTTATTTCCAGGTATATATCCGGAACTGGTTTTACTTTCATTTCACTGCAGCTGCAGGATGCCATGAAAACTGCTATGATTGGGATTAAGAAAAAAATAATAAAACTTTTCCCTTTTGATTGAGACATGTTAACCTCTCTATTTCTTATCATCAGCAAATTTGATCGAACAATCTTTCATCACTCCACTTATCGTTCAAACAACTGGCATAAATTTTCCCTTAATTTCAAAGAATATCAAATCTTTCTTGCCGATAACCTTTAAAATTTGTTCATCCGTCTTTTTTAAAATTATCTTTTGCGAAGCTTTACTTCCTTCTAAAAATTGGGACAAGGGACTGTCCCCTGTCCTAATTTTTGTACCACAAACCAGCTATGTGGTTCCGGCTGGATGAGAGAAGCTATGTTTTCTATTTAAACTTTGATTTCGATTCAAACTCATCGTATTGTTTAGTATAATCTCCTATATTGTGGCGTGTCAAAGTTGGAATGCAGGAAAATAACGAGGGGGTAAGCAATGTGGCAGGGAGTGGTTTTTGACTTGGACGGGACGCTGTTAGACACGATTGCCGATTTGGGAGACGCCATGAATGAGGTGCTAGTGAATCATGGTTGGCCGGTTTTTTCTATTGCAGATTATAAAGAGAAAATCGGGGATGGCATTGGCCAGTTGGTGAAACGTTCTGTTCCGGTGAATATTGCTTATGATGCTGAAGTACTTTCTCCTTTTATTCAGGAATTTGTCAAAATCTATGAGCAGCGCTGGCATGTGAAAACAAAACCATATCCAGGCATCTTGCTTTTACTGCATACGCTACAGGAAAAAAAGGTAAAAATGGCCATTCTGTCTAATAAGATGGATTTATTTACCCAATTATGCGTCCGGCATTTTTTCCCGGATATTCAGTTTGACTATGTAGTAGGATCTGTGGAAGGTACACCCAAAAAACCTGATCCCATGTGTGCTCTTCAAATCGCAGCTCATTTACAACTGGATCCTAAAGAGATATTATATGTGGGTGACACACCCATTGATATGAATACAGCTAACAATGCAGGGATGAAAGCGATAGGAGTGAGCTGGGGTTTTCGGTCAGCTAATCAATTGGTGGAGAGCGGGGCTATGATCATCCTGAATAAACCGGAATTTTTAGAATGGTTGTTTTAATCTCTCTATCCAATAGTCCGGCTTGTTCGTAGCGAATACCACTTCCCGTTTTTTATTTTTCAGCGCGATGACCACGCAAGGTTTGCTGGGCATATTATAGACTAAACGGAATTTTCCTCCATAATATCTCAACCGCAATCCCCATCCGCCATAAGCGAGAAATGGATTGGAAGTATCCAGGTAAACACTCTCAATTTCGTTATACGGTATGGTAGAGCGTAAAAAACCATACTGGATCCGTACAATCCCGAGATGGTACTCAATTTTCAGTTTGCGGAATTGGTACAGGAAGACGGTCAGGGCAACAAAAAACAACGTCATCACCCAATTAAACCACACCGGACCGGGATTGGATTCTTTGATGATGCCTTTATTTTGCAGGATGGCTAATACCGGAAACAGAAGGGCGATCAGGATAAAGGCGCCGTACATGAATACAAAACCCGTAAAAGGGACTTCTTCATAATCTTGATTCATTATTCACCTCAGTTTATCAATTCCTACACGGTACTGATTTTGCAAAAACAACCCGAAACCAAGCTAAAATTGGTTTCTGAACATGATTATACTCTATATTTTTCTGAGAGACCATTTCAAGCGATGCAATATTTGAAACAAAACAGGTGGGTGTTTGTTATCTTTTAAGTATACTATTGGTAACCAGAATTTTCTATTCGACAATTTGATATATCTTATCAGGGAGGTATTTTATGAGACGCTTATTAACAGTGGAAGAAGTCAAAAGAGCTTTTATCAACATGGACAAAGAGTGTTCACAGAAAGAGATGGAAAAAGTCAGCAAAGAGATGTCCCACATCTTTTTTGCGCAAAGTCCTTACAAAATTGAGTATCTGCAAGATCAGTACAACTCTTTTATGGGATTGGAAGAGGAAGAAGCGATCAAAAAGGCTACTTGGGAATTTTCTTCTTCCAATGAAGTGATTTGCTTGAAAAAGCACATGCAGAGCTTGTATCGGGAAGCAGAAAAAGAGACGGGAAAATGGTTTGCTTTCGTAGATTTTATCGCTGTCTTGAACCGACAGGTCGAGAACTTGGATATTATTCTGATAGAGACGGATAATGGTGGCATCGCTGTTGTGCGCAGAGCCAACTATTGTGTGATTAGCGAATAAAAATATTTACTCCCTAGGTTGGATATAAAAAACACGGACTGAATTGAGGATAGCTAGTAAAGCGATGCCTACATCTCCAAATACTGCCATCCATAGGGAAGAAAGACCGGATAAGCCCAAAACCAAGATGATCGCTTTACCAACCAGCGAAAGCAGGATATTTTGCCAGACGATGATTTTGGTTTTCTTGGCAATTTGAATCGCAATCGGTAACTTGATTAATTTGTCTTCCATGATCACCATATCAGAAGCTTCGATAGCCGCTTCTGATCCCAGGGCTCCCATGGCTATGCCTATATCGCTCCTGGCTATTACCGGTGCATCGTTGATTCCATCTCCGACGAACGCTGTTTTCTGTGTTTTTTTTAAGGTGTTTTTGTAGGAAACCAATCGTTCCACTTTGTCTTCCGGTAAGAGTTCAGCCCAAGCTTGGTCAAATTGGAGTTCTTCTGCCAATGCTTGTACTTTAGCTTTATGATCTCCAGATAACAGAATTAACTGCTGTATACCTAGTTGTTTCAATCGAATAATCGCTAATTTTGCATCCGGTTTCAGTGTATCCTCAACTATAATACCGCCAAGCCATTGTTTATCTAAAGCCAATAATATATTGAGTGGGGGGGTATCTTTCGGTGGCAGGGTTGTGCCATTTTCTTCCAGCCAGCCGATATGTCCTATCACGATCTCATGTTGCTGGTAAGTGGCGACAATCCCTTTTCCGGGAATCTCTCGGTAATGCTGATATTCTTCCGGATTTGGTTGATTCTTTATTTCTTGTTGAATTATCTTGGCAATGGGGTGGTTCGAAAAAAACTCTCCAATCTCCATCCATTGCTTTACTTGGGCATGAGTCACATCCGAAGCAGAGATCCACTCACTGATTTTGAGTTTGCCTTCCGTGATCGTGCCGGTTTTATCAAAGAACAAGCTGTGAATACCGGTAATATTCTCTAAGGCCTGGGTACCTTTGATAATGACACCTTGCTTAGAAGCGGCGCCTAATCCGTTCATAAGGGTTAATGGTATGGAGATGATCAGTGCACATGGACAAGAGACGACTAAGAAAACCAATGCTCGGTACAAAGATACCTCGAAAGTCCAATGCAAAAGAAGCGGGGATAAAAGCAGCACTAACAGGGAACAGCCTACTACAATGGGTGTGTACACAGCAGAAAAACGGGTGCTAAATTTTTCCGTTTTAGTTTTATGTTTGAGAGAGGACTCCACTAATGTTAGAATTCTGGAGATCATCGATTCATGGATATTTTTCGTGACGGTGATTTGAATGGAGCCGGTTAAATTGATATAGCCTGCGTAAAGCGTATCTCCCTCTTGAAAATACCTGGGCAGGGATTCACCTGTAATAGTGGAAGTATCCAGATCGCTGAATCCTGAAGAGATGATACCATCCAAGGGGACTCTTTCCCCTGGTTTGATGATCAGGATATCTCCGATTTTTACCTCGTTTGCTGGTACCTGCTCCATATGATCATGGGATATTCGAAGAACAGATTCAGGTTTGAGAGATAACAGGGAGGTAATTGTCTTTTTGGATTTCTGAACCACTCTCTCTTCCAGCCATTCCCCCACTTGATAAAATAGCATAATCGCCATTGCTTCAGAATATTCATGAATTCCAAACGCTCCTATCGAAGCAATACTCATTAGAGCGTTCTCGTCCAGCCATTTTCCTTGCATATTACGATTAAGGAACGTCATCAGCACAGGATAGCCAAGAATCAGGAAACTAACCATGTAAAGGATTAAGTTGACGGTATTGGAGGTATGCAGGATGGTAGCTAATATCCAACCCAGTATACCAATGGGTACGTGAATCCATTTCCTATACGATGAAGATCGCTTTGATTCCGAGACTTGCTTAATCCCTTCGCAGACGTTACAGTGAATATCTTGTTGGAGAATGGTGTGATCATTGTCAGAAGTGAATTCTTTCTTTTCCGGACCTGGACAAGGCCTGACAGATTCTATGATGGTTTGAATCCCTTGCAAGATACTCGCCATTGCAGATTTCGATCTGATTTCTATGTTCAGTGTACTTTGTTGATGATCGATTGTGACTTTTCCGACATCAGGTAAAGCAGAGATGTCTCGTATAAGATGGTCTTCGCATGATTGACAATATGCTTTGTCGAGAGGGATTTGGTGTATCATAATGGTTGATGCTGCGTAACACAATTTGGATTCGGTTTACAAGAAATTGTCATAAAAGAATTCTCATTCAGGTCTATAGTTAATAACTGATTTTTTAAGTAATTGCCAATTTGAAGCAGGTACCGGATCACATTGCTTGCCATGATGGAACCAACCACGCCAGGAGTGAAGCCAATAATACCATAACTTTTTTCCAGGGCTTGGTACTGATCAGAGGGTGTCTTAGGATAAATACAGCGTAAACAACCTGTCTCTCCCGGTATAAAAGTAGTGCACACGCCAGTAAATCCGCTGACAGCACCAAAGAAGAGAGGCTTTCCAGATTCAAAAGCATAATCAGAAAGAAGATATCGGGTTGCAAAATTATCTGATGCGTCTATCAGAATAGGATATGATTCCAGCAAGACTTGGATATTGGTAGAATCTAATTTTACCGGTAAAGGATCGAGGGAGATCAGTGGATTGAAAGAAGTAGCCCATGAGGCAGCTAATATCGCTTTATTTTGGCCGTGATCATGAGGTTTATATAAGGTTTGGCGGTTCAGGTTGGAGGGTTGTACTTCGTCAAAATCGACGATCCCAATCTTTCCAACTCCAGCAGCACTCAGGTACTGAAGTATTGGGGCTCCTAAACCACCTGCTCCAACAATCACCACAGAGGATTTTTTAAGTAGTATCTGCCCTTCTTCACGAATCAAAGGCATGATAATCTGTCTAGCATACCTGTCCAGATCGGTGCCCTTTAAAAGTGGTTCATTAACCATTGTTCGTGTCCATCCTGGTATATTCCTTTTTTCCAAATGGGCAATTTTTTCTTCAACAGATCTATGTACTCCTCCATTGCCTGGAAAAGGGTTTGCCTGTGTGATCCGGTGAGGATGACCAATAAAGAAGGTTCTGATACAGGCACTTCTCCGATTCTGTGAATGATGAGCAGATCCCGTATCAAAGGGTATTTTTGTTTCATAAAGTTTTCTAATGCAACCGCTTCAGCGAGAACCATCTCTTCATAAGCTTCATAATACAGCGAGACAATACCATCATCTTCAGGGGAGTTTCGGGTAAATCCAATAAAAAGCTCCATTGCACCGACTTCGGTATGTCTATATTGATCAATCCAATACTGGATAGCAATCGGATCCTTGGTGAGGTGTGTCATTATCCCCCGCTAACGGGCGGTAAAACCGCGATCTCGTCCTGGTCTTTCAAGATCGTTTCTGGGGAAGCAAAATCTTTGTTAATGACAAAAGAACAGAGATCAAACACTTCTTTGGCTTTCGGAAAATCTGCATATAACTTAATGATAATGGCTTGAAGAGAGGTATGATCCTCGATTGTGTAGGAATAATGGAAAAGACCAGTGGTATCTTTGGCAGGACCAAAAAACAGCACTTTTACCTGCATATTTTACCCTCCGCACCGATTCACTTGTCCTTGGATCACTTCCAGGGCATGCGGCAAGAGTGGAAGAATCGCCTCGAGACATTCAGTGACAGCTTTTTTGCTGCCAGGAAGGTTGATGATCAGCGATTGTTTCCGAAGTCCTGCTGTAGCACGCGAAAGATATGCCTGCATGGTGAACTCACTCGTTTTTTGACGCATGCACTCCGCGATGCCAGGTATCTCCTTATCCAGGATCATTCTAGTAGCTTCGGGAGTGACATCCCGAGGGCTCAAACCGGTGCCGCCCGTGGTGATGATCAAGTCCAACCTTTGCTGGTCAACCAGGCGGATACAGGAAGTCTGAATAGCCAATATTTCATCCTGGATAGTGCATATCTCAATCACTTTTCCAATCGGCTTCAGCAGTTCAGAGATAATCTGTTCTGTTGTGCTCACTCTGGCGCCACGACTAGCACTATCGGATACAACAATAATACCAATTCTTATTTTGTCCATCATAATGAAAACAACGAAACTTCGATTTCGGTTCCTTTTTCGATGATTTCTGCGTATTCAGGCAGTTCAATGAATCCATCCGCTCTCGCTAAGGAGGTAATCGCGCTGGAACCTGTTAGCAAAGGAGTAACAGCTGGTGTTGGACCGCATCTGTCAACTGAGACGGGGATAAACTCCCATCTGCCAATGGTAGAAAACAGTTTTTGGGTGAGTACTCCTTTGATCGTTGGGTGAACAGGTTGTATTCTGTGCTGCATCCGGTGTATCATAGACTGAATAATAAGGTAATAATTCGATAGAGCGGAAGTGGGGTGTCCAGGCAGCCCAATTACCCATTTTTGGTTGATCTGCCCGATCATAGTTGGTTTTCCAGGTTTGACTGCGATACCGTGAGCAATCACTTTACCCATTGATTGTAAAATTTCGTACATATAATCGCTTGCACCGAGTGAAGATCCTCCGGATAACAGAATTAAATCACCTTGCTCGATCATTTTCTGAAGGGTAGTCTTAATCTGAGAT
>JAQVYZ010000042.1 GCA_028708485.1 Caldisericia bacterium
AACACCCTTATTTTTATACGGATCAGGATTGCGGAGCTTTCTTATACTGGCAGAAACACTTCCAACAAGCTCTTTGTCAATCCCTTTTACCTCAATAATCGTATCAGCGGGTAAATTAAATTGAATACCGGATACTACCGGAATTTCAATAGAATGAGAGTAACCGAGAGAGAGAGAGAGTTTCTTGGCATCTGCGATCGCTCTATACCCTACCCCTTTCAGCTCCAATCTCTTTTGAAAACCGTTGGTTACGCCTTCAACCATATTTGCTAACAGAGCTCTGGTTAAACCATGTAACATTTTGATTGTTTTCTCTTCTGAAGTTCGTTTCACAATGACTTGACTGTCTTCAATCGTTAGCTGAATTCTTGGATCAAAGGCTCGATTCAGTTCACCTAACTTGCCTTTGACTGTGACGGTATTCGATTTTTCATTTATTTTTACATCCACACCACTGGGTATATTGATTGGTTTTCTTCCTACTTTTGACATTTCTATCTCCTCTTCTTACCAGACATTACACAAAATTTCGCCACCGATATTCAGTTTGCGAGCTTTCTTATCGGTCATTACACCCTGCGAAGTAGATACAATAGCAATACCTACCCCTCGTTTAATCTTAGGGATATCTCCACATGAAGAATAAATTCGTAATGAGGATTTTGAAACACGCCTTATATCTCGAATAGCTTTTTCTCGATCTCGCGTTATTTTCAGGTGTACTTTCACCTTTTCTCTGGCACCATCGGCAACAACCTGATAATCATTGATAAATCCTTCCTCTTTCAAGATTCTGACTGTTTCTTTGATTAATCGGTTGCCAGGTACTTCAAATATTGGATTCAGTATTTGATTTGCATTCTTTAAGCAGCTAATAAAATTTGAGTATAAATCACATGTTACCATCATAATCCTCCATCACCAACTAGCTTTCTTCAATCCAGGTATTTTGCCTTCCAATGCATACTTTCGAAGACACAACCGGCATAAACCGAAATGGCGGTAATATGCATGTGGCCTTCCGCAGATTTTGCAGCGATTATGCTGCCTAGTCGAAAATTTCGGTGTTCGTTTGGATTTGTTAATTAACGCTAATCGAGCCATATTTTCTCCTTACTTATTTTCTGAATGGAAACCCAAAAGCTTCAAGTAAGGCTTTTGCGCTCTCATCATTTTTTGCTGTAGTAATAATGGATACATTCATACCCCTGACTTTGTCGACTTTGTTGTAATCAATCTCTGGAAAGATCAATTGTTCTTTTAAGCCAAAGGTGTAATTGCCTCTACCGTCAAAAGAGTTCGGATTCAGTCCTTTAAAGTCACGGATTCTTGGTAAAGCAACATCAATCAACTTTTCAAGAAACGCATACATACGTACACCGCGGAGTGTAATCATCGCCCCAATAGGTTGTCCTTTACGTAATTTAAAATTCGCAATGGACTTGGTTGCTCTACGGATTAATGGTTTCTGGTGAGTAATCAGGAAAAGCTCTTCCATCGTTTTGTCCAATACTTTGATATCCAGGGTAGCTTCTCCAACACCTCTATTGACAACAATTTTAGAGATTTTAGGAACTTCCATGACATTATGAAAGCTGAACTGCTTTTTCAGAGCCTTGATAATATCTTGCTGGTATTTACCACCAAGCTTGGATTGAATATCTTTTCTGGCAGTCTCTATTTTAATAGCACTTGTTTCTTTTGCCTTAGCCTTTGGCGCTTTCGTTACTTTTTGCTCAGCCATGGTTATCTCCTTAATTCTTATCGATCAGTTCGCCGCATTTTTTGCACGTACGAGCTAATTTCCCGTCAGCCATACGTTTTTTTCCAAGTCTGGCTGGTTGACTGCAAGTGGGGCAAACTATCATTAATTTACTGACAAAAATGGGTAACTCTTTATCTATAATGCCTCCCTGGGGCATTTTTTGATTAGGGCGTAAGTTCTTTTTATATACATTCACACCTTCCACAATCGCTCTGGGAAGAATCCCTTTTGTTACCATTTTAACAACCTTGCCCTTTTTGCCTTTATCTTTTCCACATAATACAATAACGGTATCATCTTTTCTAATTTTCATCGCTTACACCACCTCGGGAGCTAGAGAAATGATCTTCAAATAACCTTTCTCGCGCAATTCTCTGCAAACAGGACCAAATATTCGGGTTCCTTTCGGATTCCCATCTGCATCAATAATGACTGCAGCGTTGGTATCAAATCGAACAATGCTCCCATCCGGTCTTCTGATCGGAAAATGAGTTCTAACGATAACGGCTTTCTCAACTGTTCCTTTTTTGATGGCTGATTTAGGAATAGCCTGCTTAATAGTAACAATGATTTTATCTCCAACAAATCCATACTTTCTATTGGAGCTGCCCATAACACGAATAACTGATACTTCTTTTGCTCCTGAATTATCTGCAACTTTTAATCTTGAATAGATTTGTACCATTTCTGTTCACTCCTTTCTTTCTGTTTTTTAGATTTCTGAATTAACGATTTCAATAATTTTCCAACAAGTTGTTTTGCTGTAAGGTTTGCTCTCAATGATTTTAACAATATTACCAAGTTTTGACTTATTCTCTTCATCATAAGCGTGGTATTTTCTTGTTTTATTCACAAATTTTCGATAAAGAGGATGTCCGATAACACGAATTTTCTCTTCTATCACACGGAAATTTGCATTTTTGTCACTTATTACTTTACCGGTAACAATTTTTTTATTTATTTCACTCATGATGGTCTTTTCTCCCTAATCAAAGTTTCCATGCGACGGATATCTCTGCGAGTATTCCTCATATCAATTGGTTTCTCAACTTGCTTTAAAAGCATTTTGAAACGAATCATAAAAAGCTCTTTTTTCAGGTCTTTCACCTTTTTTTCCATCTCTTCTACGGAAAGCTCTTTTATTTTATATAATTTCATTACACTTCCTCCTGAGCCTTTCTGGTGAGTAGTTTGATCCTCATGGGTAATTTTGCGCTGACTAACTCGGTAATTCTCTGAGCAGTCGCTTCATCAACCCCGGTAAATTCAAACATAACTCTGCCAGTTAATACAACAGCAATCCAATGATCTACATCACCTTTTCCGCTTCCCATTCTGGTTTCTGCAGGTTTTTTAGTGATGGGCTTATCCGGAAAAATCCGAATCCAGAATTTGCCTGTCTTAGAAACATGCTGAGTAATGACGATACGACTGGCTTCGATCTGTCTGCTGGTAATCCAATGTGGTTCCAGAGCCTGGATACCGAAATCCCCAAACGATACTTTTGAGCCACGATAGGCTAATCCATGCATATTTCCTTTAAATTGTTTTCTGTGTTTAACTCTTTCTGGTAATAACATTTCTATCCTCCGTACTCAGCGCTGAGATTTGGCATATTTGTGGCGTCTGTTAAGACATCCCCGGTATAGATCCAAACTTTAATACCGATACAACCAAATTTGGTGTGAGCATCGGTATGATGGTAATCAATCTTAGCCCGAATCGTGTGTAACGGTAAACGACCCTCCCGAAACCATTCTCTTCTGGCTATCTCGGCCCCGTTTAATCTACCTGCGCAAGCAACTTTGACACCAAGGGCGCCGTTTTTCATCACTTTGAAGATCGCTTGTTTCATAGCACGCTTAAAAGGCATTCTTTTTTCAATCTGCATCGCAACAGATTCAGCAACTAACTTTGCGCTTATCTCGGGCTTGTTCACTTCGATCACTTCAATCTTTGGTACGCTTTGTTCCACAATTTTCTCAAATCTGCGTTTGAGCTGTTCAATATTGGAACCGTGTTTACCGATCAAAATACCCGGTCTTGCAGTATATAGACGCACCCTGACTTCATTTCCCCGTCTTTCAATTTCAGACTTGGATAAAGCAACATCTTTACCAATACTATCTAACTCTTTACGTATCTTAAGGTCTTCAATTAAATACTTGTAGTAATGTTTTGGTTCTGCATACCAATGGCTCTGCCAATCATAAATGACGCCTAACCTAAAACCAAAAGGATGAACTTTTTGACCCATATTATTTCTCCTTCTCGCTGACATAAATGGTGATATGAGACGTTCTTTTCTTAATAATATCACCTCTACCTTGAGCTCTTGCCATAACCCTACGATAAGGAGTGCCCTGATCTACCAGAACTCTGGAAATATACAGGTTATTCTCATTCATTTGATAGTTATGCGTAGCGATGGCCACTGAAGACTTCAAGACATCGAACATGATCCTGGCGCTCTTTTGAGGCAAGGCTTCCAGAATAGCATACGCAGTTTCAATATCTTTTCTGCGGATTAAAACTGCTACCTTCCTTGCCCTAAATGGCGTTATTCTAGTATGTTTTAGTTTTGCATAAGCTTCCATATACTTCCCCTTACGTTAAAGATGTAGAGCGTTCAGTTGGTCTGTTATGAGACCTAAAATTCCTGGTAATTGCAAATTCTCCAAGTTTATGACCAACCATCGCGTCATTAATATAAATAGGCACATGTGTTTTTCCGTTGTGGATAGCAATGGTTAAACCAACCATTTCCATGGTAATGGTTGAGGAACGATACCATGTCTTGATGATTTTCTTATCGCCCGTGTCTTTCATCTTCTGTATTTTCGCCAATAATCTTGGATTGGTGTATCCAATTTTTACTTCGGGTTGATTATTATCTTGTTTTTTCAAAATCTACCTCCTTATTTCCGTCTCTTTAAGATTAATCTGCTTGATTTCTTCTTTTTATCACGTGTCTTGTAGCCAATAGCCGGTTTTCCCCAAGGAGTTAATGGTCCAGGATGCCCAACAGGCGCTCTTCCTTCGCCACCACCATGAGGATGGTCACATGGATTCATGGCAGCCCCACGGACACGGGGTCGCAATCCCATGTTTCTGGACCTTCCTGCTTTGGCAAGAACGACATTCTCATGATCCAGATTGCCAATTTGCCCAACTGTAGCTTTGCATTCTAATGGAATGTACCTTACTTCCATGGAAGGGAGACGGACATGAGCATATTTTTCATCTTTTGCCATAATCTGGGCGCTGGCTCCGGCTGTTCTGACAAGAACGCCACCGCAACCGGCCACCATTTCGATATTATGAACAATAGTACCGGTAGGCATGCTTTTCAGAGTCAAGCAGTTGCCGGGCAAAATATCGGCTGTTTCTGAGGAGATGACTTGCTGGTTCACAGCTAAGCCTTCCGGCGCTAAAATATAGCGTTTTTCTCCGTCAAGATAATGCAGTAAAGCAATTAAGGCTGATCTGTTCGGATCGTATTCGATGGAAGCCACTTTAGCAGGAATGTCGATCTTGTTTCTTTTAAAGTCAATCAAACGATACTGCTGTTTGGATCCGCCGCCGATATAGCGCATTGTAATTTTACCCTGGCTATTTCTTCCACCGCTTTTTCGGATTCCTTTTGTCAAGCCTTTCTGGGGATTGTTCGAATTGGTGGTTGTCTTTCGGACTAAAGACATCCTTCCCCTGGAGCCTGGTGACGTTGGTTTATATTTTTTTAATCCCATGATTTTCCTCTCTTTACGTTTCCTAACTAACCTTAATGCTTTCTATTTCGTATCCTTTTTCAAGCTGTACATAAGCTTTTTTCATCGTTTTTCCAAGTACATATCCAGCTCTGGTTCTCTTTTTATGGGGATAAACCTTAACACTATGAATTCGTGCTACTTTTACTTTGAAAAAATCTTCGACAGCTGCTTGAATTTCTTTTTTATTAGAAAGCCTATCCACGATAAAGGTATAAATTCCTGATTCCTGGTTCAGCAAAGATTTTTCACTGATGACAGGGCTTATTAGGATTTCTCTGTTTTTAGCCATTTTGCAGCCTCTTCTCTAAAGCTTGAAAAGCTTCCTCGGTAATAAATACCTGGCTGGCACGAATGATATCATAAGTGCAGACAGTGTTCCAGTCAATTGCTTCAATATTAGGGACATTGTTCAGGTTAACAGCAAGAGTGCCATTTTTTTCATCATAAATCAGTAAAGATTTATGATTTCTGAATAAGTCATGATCAAGCTGTGATAAAACTTCTTTTGTTTTGTGGGTTGTGACATTGAGGTTTTTCAGAATAAATAGTTTATTATCCTCTAAACGAATATGTAATGCATGTTGAAAAGCTAACTTTCTCTGTTTTTTTGGCATATCCGTTGAAAAATCTCTTGGCTTAGGAGGAAAAATGACTCCACCTTTTCTCCAAATAGGAGATTTCTTCATACCGGCACGAGCATTTCCTGTTCCTTTTTGCCGAAAGGGTTTACGAGTGCTAAAGCTGACTTCAGCTCTTGTTTTTGCACAGGCATTACCATCGCGCAGGTTATTCTGGGTGCGTATCACTGCTTGCGTCACAAGGTCTTTATTCAAAGGTTTGTTTAATTCAGGAAATGAGATCATTTCTTTATTCACTTGCTTAGTTGAAACATCAAAAACTTGTATTTCCTTCATTATGCACGCTCCCATTTCTTAAGGTAAACAGATGAATTCTTGGCTCCAGGAACGCTGCCCTTAATTAAAATCAATTCTTTTTCGGGTA
Source organism: Caldisericia bacterium (assembly GCA_028708485.1). Classification (GTDB taxonomy): domain Bacteria; phylum Caldisericota; class Caldisericia; order UBA6126; family UBA6126; genus UBA6126. The sequence goes on from JAQVYZ010000042.1 coordinate 6,538, forward strand.
TAATCTGAACAATCTCTTTGCCAAGTTCTGTTGTTACATTGCATCCCATGTGTCCAGGCATTTTCCTGTTTTTAAATACACGACCGGGAGTTAATCGGCAACCGATAGAACCTGATCTTCTGTGAGACATGGAACCGTGCGAATCGTTTCCACCTGCAAAATTATGTCGTTTCATAACTCCTTGGAAGCCCATACCTCTCGAAACACCGGTTAGTTTAATTTTTTCACCTTCGGCAAATAATGTAACGTCTATCTTATCATTGACTTCTTTTTCGACTCCACTCATTTCATACAACCATTGATACGTTTGTTCCAAGTTTTTACATTGACCGGCATCCGGTTTATTTAATTTTTTGGAATCAACGACTTTTGAGGCAACTCTTATTGCCTGATACCCATGTTTTTTGGGATCTTTTTTCTCTATCACGGTTGCAGTAGGCACTAGAACGACAGTTACAGGAATCATCTTGTCGTCTTTCCATATGTGCGTCATACCGATTTTCTTGCCTTTTAACTGTATTGCCATGTTTTCCTCCTTCTTACAACTTTATCTCGATATCTACCCCGGCGGGTAAATCTATATTCATTAAAGAACGTGTGACATCGGGGGAAGGATCATAAATGTCGATCAATCGTTTGTGAATCCTAATTTCAAATTGCTCCCTGGAATCTTTATCAACATGGGGAGAACGCAGCACTGTGTAGACACTGCGTCTGGTTGGTAGAGGAACTGGACCCTTTACCTTAGCACCGGAAGTCAATGCTGTTTCGAGTATTCTTTTAACAGATTGATCCAGAATACGATGATCATACGATTTTAATTTAATTCTTAATTTCTGGTTTACCATTTATTCTTCAGCCCCACTATTCTATGATTTTAGTCACTACACCGGCACCGATGGTACGACCGCCCTCGCGGATAGCGAAACGAAGGTTGTCATCGATAGCAACAGGGTAGATCAACGTAACATTCATTTTAAT
>JAQVYZ010000043.1 GCA_028708485.1 Caldisericia bacterium
GATGGCGAAATTGGCAGACACGTACGTTTGAGGGGCGTATGGAGCAATCCATGTGGGTTCGATTCCCACTCTCGGCAGTAAGTAAGGGCGGATAGTTCAGCGGTAGAACGCCTCGCTTACACCGAGGAAGTCACAGGTTCAAGTCCTGTTTCGCCCAGGTTTTTTTGAAAAATATAAGGGGTCGTAGTGTAGCGGTTTAACACGCCAGCCTGTCACGCTGGAGACCGCGGGTTCAAATCCCGTCGATCCCGTTTTATGCCGAGGTAGCTCAGTCGGTAGAGCAATGGACTGAAAATCCATGTGTCGGCGGTTCGATTCCACCCCTCGGCATTTCTTTTAAACGTAAAAGCTAAAGAAATGAAATCAGATATTTTATTGACAAACCCATCAAAATTGAATAAGTAAGATTTATCATTGTGCCGCTAATGTAATAAGCTATGTATGTTTTATCTGCTTCCCCAGCTCGAAAAAGAGATTTTGCTGCCATAATAAAAGCAATTGAAGATATTGAATTTGTTAAAATCAGGGTAAGAATTAATAGATTTTCACATTTTCCTATTACAGTGCTACTACCTGTTTTTTCATCTGAGGTGTGTATTGAAATTAAAGCTTTTTTTAGAATAAACCTAACGATATATCCACTAGATAAAAGGGTGATAAAATAACCAAGGATGACGATAAATGATTTTGCAGTGAACAAAGAAAACTGAATTCTGCATAACAAACAACTCAGGGAAATCATGAATATATTTTATTATTTAACTTGACCAAGTCAAAACTATTATTAAAAACATCTTCTAAATTTCTTTCCATATCAAGAACCAAGCTAATTCCATGGTTTACAAATCTTTTTGAAATGGCTTGTTGAGATTTGTTGTTAAGCAAAATAAAGCCAAGTTCTTCCATATTTTTTATCTTGTTTTTTGAGACTCTATCTACTTCTTTGTAATATTTATATATTTTATAATCGTCTTCTTTCCAGTTAATTTTTATCCAAAACACCATATTGACAAGGGATTCATACATCAATTCTATCTGCTTTGGCAGCATTTCGTTGAAATCTAAAGAAAAGTATTTTCTACTTTTTAGTTTTTCTTTCACTTTCATGTTAGTCAATTGCTGACTAGCTTCATGGAAAGCAGGACCATCCATCATTTTTATATCCTTGCTCATGACCCCAACATCTATTCTATTAAGGTTAACTGCAAACCTCATAATATCTGGGTAAATAGCGTTTTCAATGGTTGATATTAATTGATAAAGATGAGTAACAGATTTTAATACTGCACCAACCTCATCTACTCCTTTCAATATAGAAAATGGAGCCAAAAATACTTTTGAATATGCTTTTGTTTGATTAATAATTCCCATAGTTTGAGTCAGTTTTTTTTGTAGTAAATTCCTGTCATTAGATTTACGAGATTCGCGAACATCACCTAATACAACAAAGTAATTATCATTCATAACTACGTAACCTCACCCTTTAGTTTTCAGGTTGTTTCTAAAATAACAACCATATAGGTTGTAATAATAAAAGGGTCTTGCTTTTTAGCAAGTGCTAAATGTATTTTTCTCTTACGGGAACATAATTTAATTGAAGAACTTTTTCGTCCCCTTACAAATCCCAACTGATCAATATCTTCTGTTCTACCGGTTCCCATTTAACTTTATACCCAAAAGTTTCCAGTATAAACCGTAACGTGAGAAATGATCGACCAGCTCTAATAATATAGGATGGCGTATCTAAGGTGATGATTTCTTTATAATCGGGTGAATCCTTGTACTGGATCGTGACTTTCTTATCAGACTCTACCGCGAAGAGCAATGCTCCCTCAGGAGAGTACACATTCATGAAAGAGGAGATAGGGGAAGAGCCATGGTGAATACCGGCAACATAGACATGATTCTGGATATCACTCACACAACCAATACTTTTTGTTCGCTGGTTTGGTTTGACAGGTTCCTGGTAACAATGCGTAGTAAACAGCAAAGGATCCTCAGCATGTCCGACACTCATCCCAGAGGGAAGTAGAAGAGTACTGAAAATCACCAAACCTGTCAGAATCTTCCTTTTCATATTACCCTCCTTCTGAAAGCTAAAATCATCAACGAATACCCCTTAGGCTAGTTGCTATTCCAAAATCATCTGTTGAATTTCGTTTTTTCCCCAATCATAAAAAAACCGATAATTGCCTGATGATTCCAATAATTCTAATTTATCATATGCCTTTATCTTTGGATAGTAGGCTCTGAATTTACCTGTATCATCTACATCCAAGTAACCCAAACGCTGATAGTAGAGTGGATCCACAATCGGGAAAGGTCGAAAACTTTCCCAAGCGCCACCATTCTTTAAAGTAAAGGCCCATCGAATTTCACGTTGATGATAATCGAGTAGCAATAACCTATCCATATAATGATAGTTTCCATCAGGATCCTGATTAAATCCTTCCGGAAGAGGTTTATGAAGGCTTTTTAAGGGTATAAAACCGGAACTATTTATGATCTTCCAAGGAATCGTGCCTGATAATAGATCGACTTCGTAAATAGTGTCATTGAGTTCTATATATAGCCGATTTATCAATGATTCTAATTCAGTGAATGAATAATAAAGGAAGGTATCCTCTTTCATTTCAGGATTTTCCAGCTGAATTCTCCATTTTTCCTGAAGAAGGTTTAAATCTATACACGATATAAAGCTGACACCATTGTTCTCGGTTTCCTCTATTTTAAAGATGGCTAAGAATTTCTCTGTTGACCTAGGAAGATATTGAAGGGATAGGGATTCTGTTTTTTTTAAAGGTTCCAGAAAATGGCAAAGGGATTTCCAATTTTTTTCTTGTTGGATGGTATATTTTCGAAAACCATACTGAGGAGGTTTTTCTGACTTTGTGGTATCACTTAATTCCCAGTAATAGGGGGCAAGGTGAATCTGTAAGTTTTTATTCTCAACCATTTGACCAGTTAAAAGATCCAACACTTCGTATCGGTTGTTTTCTTTCAGATAAAGGAGGTAGGGAGGTAGAAACTGAAGATCCTCAATGTACTCAAACACATATTCCTGATTCTTATTAACAAAAATGTTTTTGTTTGTATATTCTTCTGAAAGATTCCTGGCAAACAGATAGTTCTCGGAAGGTGTTTCCCTGATATTGATTTTGACAGATTTTTCCCAAATAAGGTTACCATCGGCTTGGTCAACGGATACAATGGTATTGACAGTGAATCTGTTATCCATTAATCCGACTATCAGAGATCCCTTTTCCCAATACAGAATTCTCGGTGATATTGCAGTATTTTGATCACTCTTTGCTTTCAATTCTTTCGTCCAATTGACAGAATCATCTTGCATATTCAGGGAAATGAGCCAACATTTCTCATTCTCCCTAAACGCATTGATGCACATTCCATTTTGAATGATTCCATGAGTATAGTGCTGCTTATTTTTTGTATCTCGCCAAAGCACTTTTTTTCGTTCCATATCGATGCAAAACAGATCTGTTGACGGTTTCTTTGCCATCAGATAATTTCCATATATCCAGAACTCTTCCGGGAAATCCGGGTCCTTGGACCATAATTGAAAGGGATACGATGCAACGACTTTTAAACCCTTTTTTGGCACTTGCTGTAAATCGATAGTCGGATACTGATCCCAGGGAATTTTATGAATATCCGTTATCTTTTCCGCATCAAGGTATGTAACAGGGATATATGGATCGTTGGTTATTTTGGAAGTAGAACAGCCTGTGCTCAACAAAAAAATGGTGATAAGAATGACAATTAACTTTGGCTTACGATTTATGGAAGCCATTTTTTCCCTCCAAAAGCTTTTCGATATACTCCTCTTACTTTTTGTCTGTGATAGTCACCTTCATTATACATTTTTGAAGCAGCCCAAAAATCAGAAAACAGCAAAGGTTCTCGCCAACCTTTGTTATTTGAATTCCACTGAATATTGGTAAAGATCATTCCAACGCCAGCCCCTATATTTAAGAATCAATTTGTTTTCCAAGCATCAGAACCTTGATCAAAATCTAAACCATTCAATAACCATTGGGGTCGTCAACGCCACCCTCCCATGTGTGTTTTGCACATTGTCATATCAATTGATCTTCATCATACAATCCAGCTTTTACAGTATTTTGCTCAATTACAGCTCAATCATGCATTTTCCATTGATAAATATAGCCATTACTGGTTACAAAATATACTCTATTTGAATCATAAACAGAGCATACTACAGAATAATTTTCAACCCAATTAATTACTCCTGTCTTTTTCTTTTGTTGAAAATCAAGCCATGATTCCTGTAGGTCCTGCTTTGCATCAATTTTACCTACACAGATTCCTTCTACGTCATAGATATCAAATCCGATTCTATTTTCATCATCGTCTTCTTTTACTATCCAGATATAGGGATTGCAAAAAAAATGCACACCTGTACTGTTGTTGATTATTTTTGTCCAAGTTTCTTGTGCGGTTTTCATATCAAACATAATAAGCGTATAGTTGGGCGGTTTCCTATCCAAAGGAGCTGATATATCCACCGTTTCTAAAAGGAGTTTATCGGAGCCTTTATTTTGATACATCTTTCCATCAAAATGAATTCTGACAATCTGATTTTCTTTCGTTTCCAGGACGGGACGGTCTCCTATAATCTTTAAATCAAAAAGATCAATACAAAAAATTTGGTCAATAGTTTCTGATTCCATTTCTATAATAGCCATATCTACGTTGTTTACTGGTTTATTAAAACGAATGATGTATTCAGAGTCCGATTTATTGGTTATCAAAGTAGAATGCTTTTTTTGATAAGACAGCCTATTACCTGTCCATTTCCAATATAACATTTCAAGATTTACATTTTGTTTATAAGAGAAAGTAACACCTTTTGAGTTGATTAATATTGCTTCATCAGCAGTATGTAACAGGAACGAACTCCTGTTTATCGGCAAGTATGTTTTATCATCATTATAACCAAAAATAATCTGATATGGAGAAGTGAACAGCAACTCGTTGACTACTTCTCTGCCTGTATCAAGATCTAATCCATAATGATAGATTTCACCCTGCTGGTTAAAGAAGCAATGGACTACATGATTTAAAACAACAGCTTCAGGATATGCAAAATATGAACTCTCCTCTTTTTTTAATAGTTTTGGGATAAATTCCCATTTTTGTTCAAAATGATTGTCCAGGCAGACAATAGAACAGAACCAGCTACTGTTATATTGAAATCTTTCAACGCAAATAGAAAATTGTTCCTGTAATAATAACATCTCATATTCAGTTCTATCTATACCTCCTACCGGAGAAAAAGTATCGATTGAATAAAAATTGTAGGCGTATCGGCTGATTGTTTGCAGATAATTGAATTGTATTGACTTTAACGATTGACGATACAAACGTTGAGTAGACGCTTTAATACTTCCATTTTGCAGGTCAATTTCACAGATCTTTCCATAATCAGAATCTTTTTCCTCACTCAAGTCTACAAAACACCTGCCTTCATAGAATTTTACGCCTCCTAATATCTGAGATTGAGTAAAGTGGGTAAATAATTCAATGGAATCCTTACGTATTATATCGTTTGTTATGCCATCTTGTTTCTGAGGAAGATTGGCTTGATTGTAAGTAACAAAATGAGAACAAGATGCCATGGTAAAGATACATATTAATAAAGTAAGCAGAAAGCTGAGTTTTTTAGCGAAATGTTTCATTTTTAATACCTTCTTCCAAGGTTTTTTAATAAATGCCTATTAAAACTTTTACCGTACTCTCTTATATGTATATAATCTTTATCATCACCATTATAATTTATTGCATTAAAATAAGATTCAGTTGTATATTTTACTCCCGTGTTGTATGTCAAGCCTATTTTTTGCCAGGTTGAAAGTGTATTTGGTTCATTTTTATAATATTCGGGTGCTGTAAATAAATAAAATTGCTCTCCCATACCAGCGCCGATATTTGCAAAGGGATTACTTTTCCAAAGATCATTTTTCCAGAATCCTTGAAGATTGGAAAATATCCCTTTATATTTTAGGTTTTGAAAATTACTATCATTTACTTGCATTAATCCCCAGTCTCTTGATGTCACGATACCATTTTCCTTATTTTCAGATGGTGGGTCATTAGGAACAAAAGCTCCTGATTGATGCTCTGATCCGGCATGATAAAGGTCTTACTGCGTTCTGTTCGTTTTTCGTCCCATTCTATCGCTTTCTCTCTCCGAACCGGTCGGATGTCCGGAGAGGGAGATTGCAGCATGATTCTGGCTGGTTTGATGCGGTATTCCTCCACGGCTTGCATACCGGTTAATGGTATTAGAAGTATACTAATGAGTAATACAAGAGAAAACACAACCTTTTTATTCATGGTAGTCTCCTATGATAAGATAGTATTTTGTACTTCCTGTACATAAAAAAAATCATAAGATAGAAAAATATTTTGTCAATAAAAAATAGGGGATATTTTACAGCAATAAAATGCTATTTTTCTGTCTTATCTGTTCAGCCAGTTGTGACCTCATTCCTGGTAAGGTTGTATAGGGTTGGCGGCACTTGTATCAGGTGTTATGCAATACTCGACCACTTTACTTAATTATAGGAATTTGATTTGATTGAAGAAGCGTCTTTTATTTTTTTATCTATCGTCTTGTATATAGGACAAAAATGGGATAGAATTGTCCTATGAATGAAATATTAAGAACGCTTCTTTATGAATGGAAAGATAAAAAGCTTCCGGAACTCATTCAGCGAGATATTATTCTTGTGCAAAAACAAATTCCTGACATACACAATGCAACCGTCATTACCGGCTTTAGGCGCGTAGGCAAAACTTATTTGATGTATGATTTAATAAAAAGACTCTTAAAAACCAATTCCAGGGAAGAAATAGTTTATATTAATTTTGAGGACGAAAGAATCATCAACCCTTCAGTAACTTTATTGACGGATTTGATACCAGAGATTCAAGCTTTGTTTGGAAAAAAACCAAAGTATCTTTTTTTGGATGAAATACAAAATGTTTTCAATTGGTCTAAATGGGTTAGACGTATTCTTGATAATGAAGATATCCAGATTTATATATCAGGTTCTACTTCAAAAATGAGTAGTCATGAGATCCCAACAGAGTTAAGAGGCAGATTTTGGGAAATTAAAGTAAAGACCTTATCCTTTCATGAATATTTAACATTTATACGCGAAGAGATTGATTTTCAGAAAGCCCCTTTTTCCAAAGAAGAAACCGCTAAATTTCAGTATTTATTGGACGATTACCTCAGATACGGGGGTTTACCGGATGTTGTTTTATTGCCAGCAGAAAAAAAACTGGAATTGCTGCAATCTTATTTTCAGACTGTGGTGCAGAGAGACATGATTGAACATTTTAAGATCGAGAACCACATTGCTTTACGAACTATGCTGAAACTTCTTATCAATTCACCTTATTTCACGATTTCCAA
>JAQVYZ010000044.1 GCA_028708485.1 Caldisericia bacterium
TCAATCCTGTATTTTTTTCTGCTGGATTGTCCACGTAGGCTCCTCCCTCAATTATACGAATGACTATTAATAGTACCCTATTTTCTGATTAATACAAACTTTAAACCACATTCTTCCTTGACAAAAGAATCTTTTTTTTCTTGGAACGGAAATGAACTTAGAAACGGGAGAAGCTGGAAAAACTAAAGCTTTTGGCAAATAGGACAATACACGCAGCTACCGCCTAAATATTGCATTTTTTGGATCGGAGCGCCACAGACAGAACAAGGTTTTCCAACCATCCGGCTGTTCATTAACCGCTTGTATTGTCCCGGGCGATTAAAGAAGTCCACTTCGTCCTGTCTTCCTCCGAGTTGAATCGCATTCTTAATGGTGTGATTGATAGTTTCAAATAATCGAATCCGTTCATTTTTCTTTAGGTCTTTCAACTCTCTTTTTGGATGCAACCGCGCAATAAACATGATTTCTTGAGCGATGGAATTGCCTAAACCCGGTAGAATCTGGTCCTGGGTAATAAATCCTTTCACGCTTCGCTTTCCTTCTGTTATCAACGACTCGATGAGTGTTAAAAAATATTTTTCAGTAAAATCCTTATGTAGCGGATCCGGACGCATATCTTTAATATATTGGCGTTCCAATTCTTTCCCCTTTTGATATAGTTCTATCGCTCCCCACATCTGGATCACCAGACTCATGGAGGTTGAGTTCTCAAATTCAATCCAAAGATGGTATTTTTCAGGTTTTTCATGATCAGAGGAGTAGGTTAACTTCCCGCCGAATTCACCCAATACAAGTATGTAACCCGGATCCATCGGGATAAATAGCCATCTTCCTTTTACATAGGAGGGCTCTACCGTTTTTCCTCTGATGAGTTTCGCAAAATCAGCGTGATCAAGATTATACCAGACAAATTTGTGCGGGGAGTTACCTAATTCCCCCCGTGTGATCTTTTTTCCGACAAGCGTATCGTTTATTTGTTTGCTGAGGTTGATTAATTCAGGTAGTTCGAACATGCAACCAATCTCCTTTACTTGGATGAAACGCTTTATTGATTACCATATCAATAGCGTATAAGCAAAACAAAAGCTTGTCAAAACTTAAGATCTGTTTTTTTTCACATAAAAACTCTTCAAAGAACAAATCAAGTTTGTGCTATACTTTTGTTACCCAATTAGGAAAGGAATGAATATGATTGAAGTAATATCCACTTGCACTTATGAAAAAACAAAAACGATAGAAAACTTGGTGGATGACGACCATACCATGATTAACCACATCATTCTCCCAAAAGAACATAGCATCTCTTCCCATTTATCGAACTCAAATACATACCTGATCGTTGTTAAAGGCAGGCTTACCCTTACCTTGAATGAACAAGATCCTCATAAGTATACAGCTGGCCAGATTATCGCTATTCCTTATAAAACTCAAATGAGTGTAGACAATGTGGATGAAGAACTATTGGAGTTCTTTGTGGTAAAATCTCCAAACCCTTCGAATTACAAAGCATAGGATTTTTTCACTAAATCATACTTAAATGGGAGAAAATCCATGATGGAATGGGCGAAAGAACTTAAAATGGCGATTACCGTATGCGATCTTGAAGGAAACATTGTCTATATGAATGAGCAGTCAATAAAAACCTTTCAAAAACCTGGAATCCCCCCTCTTTTAGGATCGAATCTGTTTGATTGTCACCCTGAAAAAGCACAATCCAAGATACGAGAATTGATGAAATCAGGGGAAAGCAATACTTATACCATCGAGAAAAGCGGGAAGAAGAAGCTTATTTACCAGACACCCTGGAAAAAGGATGGTCAGGTAAAAGGTATGGTGGAGTGCTCCTTTGAGATCCCATTCGAATTACCTCATTTCATCCGGAAATCCTCAACTAAATAAGTCGTTGACTTCTTTATAAGACTCAGGAGTACCGATATCATAGCAGTCTCCCTGAAAAGTATACGCATATACCTCCTTGAAAGTATGAAGCCATGCCGGAAAATTACCTGGAGCATCGGGATTTTTCCCTTGATTCAGGTAAGTATGAAATAATGGTAGCGTATCCTGACGATAGATATAGGCTGCATAGGAAGCCTTTTCAGACTTAGGTTGTTGAGGTTTTTCTTCAAAACCGATCACTCTCTGCATCTTGTCCAACTGAACCACTCCCATTCTTCGGAGCTGTTGGACATCCTGGATGGTTTTAACCAAGAAACAATCTTTCTGAATGGATTCATAATACCGATAGAAATCCAATAGATGGAAAGTAAAAAAAGTATCCCCGGCAATCACCAGTAAATCTTCCTCGATCGGTGTTTGGGTAAGGACGAGTTGTATATCTCCGATCGCACCAAGCTTATTCTCATCATTAGTCGTATTGTCGTCTACAATTCTAAGCGGTACAGAGTATTTTGTAGAGTCGGCCCATTGATAAAAGTGATCAACAAAACGATGGTTGCTGATCACAATCATCTCACTCATCACGGGAATAGTAATCAGCTCTTCTGTAATATAATCAAGTATCGGTTTATTGGCGATTGGCAAAAGTGCTTTAGGTTTGTTCAAAGTTAAGGGATAAAGTCTGGTGGCATAACCGGCAGCTAAAATAATCGCCTTCATCAATCTACTCCTTTTCACGATGATAATAATAAGTATACGGAAAAAGCCCTCACAAAGAAATTCCACTGTAAGGGCTTGTAACGTATACTGTTCCTATCTTTATTTGATTACACGAACTGGCCTTCCTTCGATATACCCACGGTATCCCATTGGAGCTAATTGAAAACGCGGTCCATCCTCATCAGCCCATTGAAAACCATAGATTTCTGGATTATACGTTTTCATCACTTCCCATAGGTTGCCAATTGCATCCATAAACTTCTCGTCTTCGTAGGGAGGCCCCTGGAAGATCATCATTTTACAGGGGGGAAGGTCTACCAAATCGCATCCATCCGGAACCGGTCCGGTATAATCAAACGACATCTCAACTCCCTGGGCATATTTCGAGGTATTCAGCAGAATCATATTAGGGGGCAACCACATCCCAATCGGCTCATACAAAGCGCCTTTAATAGCTGCCAGGATATCCCAGATTTCGCAACCAACCTCTTCGCAGTATTCGAAATAATGAGTCGCCTTCACCCCGCGCTTAACGATCAGTTTTCTGGCTGGACGGTCGACTACCTGGACAAACACGGTATTCATTGTCTGTTGATTATCCATTGCACACTCTCCTTGTTGTAATAGTAAGTAATAATCATGGATTCGAAGGGGTATAAATAAGTTCACTTCAGGCTTTTGGCGGCGATACTGGCTTGGTGGCAATCCAAATTGCTTTGAAAAGGCGCGGGTAAATCCTTCATGGCTATCAAATACAAAATCAAAAGCGACATCAATTACTTTCACCTGCTCTTCCTGCAACCTGACAGCAGCCTGCGAAAGCCTGATGGAACGGATATACTCAAAGGGTGCCTTTCCAGTCAGCTCCTTGAACATTCTCGCAGCATGCCAGAGCGAATAACCAGCAGCATTGGCCAATTGATGCATGGTTATCGGTTCGTTCAAATGCTGATCGATATAATCCTGCATCCGTTGCGCTGCCTCGATTTTTTCCCACGATTCCATTTATTACCTCCGGATCATACTTTACTCTTTTATTTCCGGATTTCTTGACCTTCCTTGCTAATCTGTTTTAAAATTCATCAACAAACTTATTTTTACAGCTTTGCCATTTTATTGATTCAAAGTCTAAACTTCAGAATTGTGAAAGGCTAAACTAATTTTGGTCTTTTTCCCAAAAACATAATAATCTGGATGGTTGCATTTTTCAAGCGAGTAATTTTAGATAATTTTGATGAAAAATAAACCTCGTCAATAAATCGCTTTTTTCAAGTGTTTTTATTCTTGAAAGTGTAAATCTTCATTTATCACTTTTTCGTGCGTAGAATTGCATTTATTTGCATTTTTCTCTTTTTTTTACATTCCTAATCCTATTCATATCCTTTCCATTTCCGCTATCTCCCGTTTACAGCAATACAAAAAAAATAAATTGGGACAGTCCCAATTTATTTTTTTTGGTATAATATTATGGCGTAGGGAGGGAAATATGCCAAGAATAGCTAGACAGATTAGTGAATCTGGAATTTTACATATCATGATGAGAGGAATTAACAAACAACCCATTTTTCTTCAGGAAGAACATTATCAATATTTCTTTTATTTGATGGGGAAAGCAAAAGAAAAATGTCACATGGCTCTGTATGCTTATTGCTTAATGCCAAATCACACACACTTTCTCATTCGATCATTTGATGAGAATCCGGGTAAATTTATACATCATATTGGTACCAGTTATGCGCAACATTACAACAAAATATTCAGTAGAGTCGGTCATTTGTTTCAAGATAGGTACAAAAGTGAGATAGTTCAAAATGATGAGTACTTTGTTGCAGTCCTCAGATATATTCATTATAATCCCGTAAAAGCTGGTTTATGCAAGCAAATTGAAGATTACCCCTGGTCTAGTTTCAATGATTATATTTCTTCTGCTGGTATGACAGATACTAAATTTGCAATTGATTTGTTTGGGAACCAATCTGCACTTTTGAATTATCATAAAGAAGCTCCCCAAGAAAACTTTTTAGATATTTCACTTAAGGAAAAACCGAGTGATGATGAGGTGATAACAGCTATTAGTCATATGGTTGGTTTACCGGGATTTCATAAATTGGATCTTCCAGAGCAATTTAATATGATTCGTTTAATCAAAAACGATACGAACGCTACTATTGATCAGCTAGTCAGACATCTACATATCAGCAAACACTTTGTTGTAAAAGCTTTAAAAAAATAAATTGGGACAGTCCCAATTTATTTTTTAGGAGAGGGGGAGGATGAAGTGAAGGCAAGTACCTTTTTTGTACTCGGACTCTGCCCAAATCTTGCCTCCATGCCATTCAATAATTCCTTTACAGATTGTCAATCCAATCCCAGATCCCCCAATGCGGTTCTCAGGATCTCCAAATTGAACGAAGGAGTCAAAAATATAAGGCAGTTCTGTGCTTTTAATGCCAGCTCCCGTATCAGCTATAGTTACCTGTACAAATTTTTTAATATTCTTAGATTTTATAGTTATCATGCCAGCTTTGGTGAATTTAATGGAATTATTGATAAGGTTAATCACAACTTGAATGATCTTATCCCGGTCCATTTTAATCATTGGTAAAGTCATATCAAGATCCAACTTAAACTCTATCCCTTTATGCGTCACTAAAGAGTACATCAATCCATACACTTCTGTCAACAAGTCATTAATATTGTTGCTCTCAATTTTAAATTGCACCTTGCCAGATTCCAGCTTTTGGAAATCAAGCATACTATTGATATAATTTACCAGCCGGTTGATGTTTCGCTGGATGATCTTCAAAACGTTAGAGAGATTCTCATTCAGATTCTTTTCAAATTCACTGCCGATCAGATCTACTCCTCCCTTGATCGCTGTTAGAGGCGTTCGCAGCTCGTGTGAAACAATCGAGATCAGGTTGGATTGCTTATTCAGCGAATTTTTTAAGTTCTTCTCAATTTGCTTTAATCCGGATATGTCTTTCGCCAGATGAACAAAACTCTTTACTGAACCGGAATCGTCGGCCAAGGGTGAGACAGAAACCAAATAGTGCTGGTTTGTTCTTGGGTCTCTCCATTCTTCAACATGGTTCTTTTTATCCTTACTCGTCTTTAATGCAACGCAGTTTTTACACAATTCATACTTTCCATCAATTAATTCATAGCATTTTTTTCCAATTACCTCTTTATTATGAAGGTATTGGATGCTCTTAAACGCTTTATTGGCTTTTAGGATCGTAAAGTTAGTATCGATAATAAAAATATAGTCAAGCACAGAATCAAATACACTTTCCCATTCTTCCTGAGATTTTTGCTTCTCGGTAATATCGTAAAAATTTGCTATCCCATACTGTTTTCCACCGTACTGAAGCACTTTTACATTGACCATTACCCAACACTCTTGACTATCAATCGTGCTGATTTTACCCTCAAAATGGCTTGTTTCCAACTCACCCTGAAACATCTTAAGGGTATCTTTTTGGATATTGGATTGGAAATCATGGTGAAATAAGCTTATCCAGCTCTTTTCTAGTAATTGCTCATCTGTATAACCAAATAGTTTGATTGCATAAGGGTTAGCGAATAAAATATTATTCTGATCAAACACCACAATACCCATCAGCATATCTTCTGAAAGGGCTTTGAATAAGGTTGGACTTCTGTAAACCTTTTTTTCCGTTAATATCCCTTTTGGGAAATCATCCAATCCATCTTTCATATTACGCTTCTTTTCTCATGGTAATTACAATACTCCATTTACTTCCGTTACTTTTCAGTCAGCACACCATTTAATTCAGCTACATGATAAATAGGTGTCCCTTCAAGAGAATATTCAAACTTATACAGCAGTCGACGATCTCTTTTGAATTCACTCGCTTATAACCCAAAATACTGCTTTTTGCTGACCATTTTCGTTATAAAAGATCAGTCCATCAAAGATATACTTTCTTATGATATCTATTTTTTTAATTTTCACTTTTAGACACCACCATTAAATAATACAAATTTTAACACTTCGCTCGAGAATCTCCTGGATAAAATGCCTTCATGAGTTTCAATGCTATGGTGCAGTGTTCTGAGATTCCTTTGAAAATACTTTTTGTGCAAAATTACACTCTTTTCTTTTGATTTGACCACGTTGATTGCCTGATTTACAAAGAAAAAAAGGCTACGATTGAGAAAAAGAATAAAATAAAACTTTTCTAAAAAAATGCAATAGTTTCTACTTTTTACACAAAACTTAAATAATAAACAACACACCGCTTTTTTCCCTCCGCTAGCATTATTCGGACTAAGCTCTTAGACTTAGACTCCAAGACTCTTTCAAAGCTTTCTAACATAGTGCGGCTTTTAGCTCTCTCTAACTATTACTATATCATCAGTTTAAAAAAGCTCAACCAAAAATTTTATACAGACTGGTTTGAGGATTTATGATACGTGAAACCAAAGAAAAGGACGAGTCCTATCCAGATCAAAATAAACGCAGACAAGTGCGCTACTGAAAGTGTTTCCTTATACAAAAACACTCCGAGTAACAACGCCATGGTGGGGGTAATATACTGGAAAAGACCGATGACGTAGAGGGGCAATCGCTTTGCCCCGATATTAAACAGGATCAATGGTGCTGCCGTGACAATTCCAGCCCCCCATAAATACAGGTGCACAACACTCCAGGAGGTTATAAACACGCTCTGTCGCTGCCAAAGTAACCACACCCAGTACCCTAACGCCGGAAAAGAAGAGATAAAAGTCTCTAAAGTAAGTGAATTAATAGGGGAAAGTGGAGTCATTTTCTTAATC
>JAQVYZ010000045.1 GCA_028708485.1 Caldisericia bacterium
AATGGGGTGATGAAGGAAAAGGCAAACTGGTTCACCGTTTGTCCTCCCAGGTAGATTATATCGCCCGGTTTAATGGAGGCAACAACGCCGGTCACACCATAGTCCAGGATGGGAAACAGTATATTTTCCATCTGTTACCCTCCGGTCTTCTTCATCAGCATACAAAAGGCATTATTGGGGCCGGGACAGTTATTAATCCAGAAGTGTTGTGTCATGAAATCGATGTGATCAACCAGACTGTTCAAACCTTACACAATAAGCTTTTTATCAGCTCAAGAGCACATCTTATCTTTCCCTGGCACATCTGGCAAGACCAATTAGCAGAGAAACAGCGATCGAATCCTATTGGTACTACAAATCGCGGGAACGGACCTGCCTACACCGATAAGGTATCAAGAAATAATATCCGAATAGGGGAAATGCAATACCTAGATTACTTTCTGGAACACTTGTCCCGAAAAATTGACGAAGCCTTTGCCTGGTACAAATTGATTGCAGGGAATCATACCGTCGCTCTGCCATTAAAAGAGACGATTCTTTCCGATTATGCCAGATTTGCTACCCAGTTATCTCCCTATATTACAGATGACTCCATCCTTGTACAATCGCTCTTGGCCAATCAGCAGACTCTTTTACTGGAAGGAGCTCAGGGGGCTTTGTTAGACCTTGACCATGGCACTTACCCCTATGTTACCTCTTCCTCCACAACGATTGGCGGAGCTTGTACAGGGCTTGGTATTCCTCCTCAGGCAATTTCTCGGGTGGTTGGCATTACAAAAGCGTATATTACCAGAGTGGGAGAAGGACCTTTCCCAACTGAGATTCCCGGAGCGCTCGGAGAGGTCATCCGGAAAAAAGGCGGAGAATACGGCGCCACTACAGGAAGACCAAGACGCTGCGGATGGCTGGACCTACCATTACTAAAACAAGCTATCCGCTGGAACGGCGTCACTGAACTCAGCATCATGAAATTAGACGTGTTGGACGAGTTAGACGAAATTCCTATCTGTATTGAGTACGCATCAAACTTAATCCAGGGAGAGAGATTGCCCACCTTTGAGCTGGAATGGAAAAGCGTGAAACCGATTTATAAGACATTACCAGGCTGGAAAACCTCCCTTTCAGCGGTGCGAAAATTCGAAGATTTGCCCTCTCAGGCAAGAGCATATGTTGATTTTATTGAAAAGAGTACGTCGGTTCCTGTCACCATTATTTCTGTAGGACCCGATGATAAGGAGACAATTATAAGATGATACCAAGATACAGTAGACCTGAAATCACAGAAATCTGGTCGGAAACCAACAAGTTTCAAAAGATGCTGGAAGTGGAGCTGGCAATCTGTAAAGGGTGGCATCATTTAGGCATTATACCGGAAGAAGCGCTGGCGCAAATACTCAATAAAGCCACTTTTCAGGTGGATAGAATTAACGAGATCGAACAAACCACCCAGCATGATGTGATCGCTTTTGTCACCAATGTCGCTGAGAATATCGGGGAATATGGTCGCTATGTCCATCTGGGTGCTACCTCCTCGGACATTTTGGATACCGGATTAGCGCTGCAGATGAGGGAAGCAGGCATACTATTAATGAAAGGACTGGATACTCTCCGGTATTCTCTCCAAAAACAAGCCATCCTCTTTAAAAACACACCGATTATGGGAAGAACACACGGCATACATGCGGAACCAACTTCTTTCGGATTGAAATTTGCCTTATGGTTCTACCAGATGCAAAACAACCAGAAACGTTTACAGAATGCGATCGATGAAATATCTGTCGGAAAATTATCCGGTGCCGTGGGAAATTTTGCGAATACCAGCCCGGAGATTGAGAATTTTGTTCTTGAAACGTTAGGATTACGACCGGCTTTGGTATCCACACAAATCATCTCACGGGATGTACACGCTTCCTATATGATGACGTTAGCCATTATTGCAGGAACACTCGAGAGTATCGCCACTGAGATCCGCCATTTACAGAGAACAGAGGTATCCGAAGCCAAAGAACCTTTTTCTAAAGGTCAAAAGGGCTCCTCTGCGATGCCTCATAAACGCAACCCCATTATTTGCGAGAGAGTCTGCGGATTATCTAGAATGATACGGCATTATGCGGAAACTTCCCTGGAAAATATCGCTTTATGGCATGAACGGGACATCTCTCATTCTTCTGCAGAAAGAATCCTAATTCCGGATGCCACCATTCTTCTCGATTATATTCTTTACCAGATGAACAAAGTCATCGAGAAACTGGATGTTTATCCGGAACAGATGCAACACAATATTGAATTAACCCATGGTTTGTTCGCTTCTCAACGCATATTGACACAATTAGTCGAAAAAGGGATGCAGCGGGAAGAAGCGTATGCTCTTATCCAGAAAGGGGCTTTTCAGGCAGCCCAAACGGCTCAGTCGCTACAGCAAATCCTTCAAAATGAACCTGTTATCAGCGCAAAAATATCCTCTTCTGAATTAGCGGAATGTTTTGATATCCAATGGTATTTACGCCATGTGGATCATATTTATAGAAGGGTTGGTTTATTGTCATGATCACCATTTATGTAAATGTACAACCGAAAGCGAATATTCTGGATCCCCAGGGAAAGACGATCCATCATGCCTTACAAAACCTGGGTTTTCAGTCAATCCAAGAGATCCGCATTGGAAAACGCATCAAAATTATCATGGAAGCAGCATCCGTAAAAGAAGCCACCACCAAGGCTCAGGAAATGTGTGAGAAACTTCTGATCAATCCATTGATTGAGGAGTACACACTAGAAGTGGCATCATGATCAAGTTCGGCGTGATCATTTTTCCAGGTTCCAATTGTGATTTAGACGCGCTTTACGCTATTGGAAAGGTAGCCAAACAAGCTGTAATACCAATTTGGCACAAAGAGACCCAAATCCCTGATGTGGATTGTATCGTCTTACCGGGAGGATTTTCGTATGGAGACTATCTAAGGCCAGGCGCTGTCGCTTCCCGATCTCCGGTCATCCAGACCATTAAACGATACGCTGTCAATGGCGGAAAAGTCATCGGTATTTGCAATGGATTTCAGGTGCTGGTCGAGGCAAATCTTTTACCGGGAGTACTGCTTACCAAGCAATCCACCCGGTTTATCTCAAGGATAGTTACCTTAGAAGTAGTCAACAACCAAACTCCTTTTAGCAACCTATTTCAGAAAAATCAGCTCATCCGTATCCCCATTGCGCATAAGGATGGTAATTATTTTACCGATCCTGCCTCATTGCGAATGATTCAACAAAATAACCAGGTTGTGTTTACCTATCAAGACAACCCGAACGGATCCATCGAAAATATCGCCGGTTTATGCAATCGGGAAAAAAATGTCCTTGGATTAATGCCTCATCCGGAAAGAGCCTGCGAGTCGATCACGGGCACATCGGACGGATTACTGGTTTTCCAGTCTATCGTGGCAGCTTGCAAGGAGGCAAAATGAATCCCGAGATCATCAAGCAATTCAACATGTCGATAGCAGACTATAACGAGATCGTAAAACGGTTGCAGCGTGAACCGAACATGGTAGAACTTGGATTATTTTCTGCGATGTGGAGTGAACATTGCAGTTATCGAAGTTCCAAAGAATTTCTGAAAAGACTGCCTACTCACGGAAAACGAGTTGTGACGGGTCCTGGCGAGAATGCAGGTGTGATCAGCATTACAGATGATTTGTATCTGTCGTTTAAAGTGGAAAGTCATAACCACCCTTCTGCGGTAGAACCATTTCAAGGCGCAGCTACCGGAGTGGGGGGGATTATCAGAGATATATTTACCATGGGAGCCCGTCCAATCGCTTCTTATGACTCCTTATGTTTTGACTTACCGGACAATCCAAGAGCCAGGTATTTGTTAAATGGGGTAGTGGAAGGGATCGCTTATTACGGGAACTGCGTCGGAGTCCCCACTTTAGGTGGTGAAACCAGGTTTGACTCATGTTATGAGGAAAATCCTCTGATCAATGCGATGACCATCGGCATTCTCCCGAAATCAAGTTTACGTTCCTCAGAAGCGAAACATACCGGTTCCAACGTGATCTATATCGGCGCAAAAACAGGCAGAGACGGCTTGCATGGCGCTTCATTCGCCTCCGGGGTGCTGGATGAAGAAGCCCAGAAAAAACGAGGTAGCGTACAAGTTGGCGACCCTTTCTTGGAAAAACTGCTCATAGAAGCCACTCTTCAAATCATCGATGAAGATCTGATTGAAGCGATCCAGGACATGGGCGCCGCAGGATTAACCAGCTCATCCGTTGAGATGGCCGGTAAAGGCAACAAGGGAATGAGACTAAATCTCGATGAAGTACCGCTACGGGAAAATGACTTAACTCCTGTAGAAATGATGCTATCCGAATCCCAAGAGAGAATGCTCTTAATTAGCAAACCCGGGAAAGAGGACAGAATCAAGGAAATTCTAAATCATTGGGAGTTAGATTATGCCATTATCGGCGTTATCACCGATACCGGCTTGATGGAGATACAATATCATGATTCTCAGGTGGCTTCCGTCCCGATTGAAGAACTGCTGAATCCACCCATTACGTCAGTCCCCCCTGTACAAAACCACTCTTTAACCCCACCTCCTTTGATCATTCCGGGTGGCATCCTGAAAGAAAAAGTAAAACAATTTCTGCAGGACCCTCAATTTGGCTCAAAACGGTGGATATTCGAACAATACGACCACACCCTTCTCACCAATACAGTGAATCCACCGGGCATTGGCGCCTCCTTAATACGTATTAAGGACACTGACCAATACATAGGAGTCACGTTGATCAGTAATGGCAGAAACAGCGCTATCGATCCCTACATCGGTGTCCAGACCACGATCGCTCAATGTGCCAGACGCATCTCTGCTTTAGGTCTCACCCCTTCTGCCATCACAAACTGCCTGAATTTTGGTGATCCCAACCAACCCCATACCAGGTGGGAACTCTCCCAAACCGTTGAGGGGATGAGAGAGATCCTGGAAGCGATGGAGGTTCCTGTGGTGTCAGGCAATGTCAGCCTTTATAATGAAGGCATACATAAACGTATCTACCCCACCCCCACAATTGGCATGGTGGGATTAGGCTCTCTTTCTGCCATTCTTCCAGTAGGTTTTCCTCAGGAAGGTCTTATCGTCGCAGTCGTTGGAAAGACAAACCCTTCCAATTATAACAACGATACTTTACCTGCTTTATCCATCCGCGAGGAGATCCTACACCAGAACCTAATCCGCTCAGGTATACAGACCAATTTATTGACCTCCTGCTTAAGTATCGACCGGGGCGGCATCATCCGTGCCTTACAACAATGTGTTGTTTATTCTTCGATGGGCATCGAGTGTGAATTCCCCGTTGATACGACTCAGCAATGGCCTTACCTGCGGTGTGAATCGAACGGACGCTATCTGATTTCCTATCAATCCTCCAATGAAAAGGCGATACAAGAATTATTTTCTGACAAAGTGCCTCTCACCGTTATAGGGCACACCATACCAAACGAGCTGAAACTGGATCGGGCCACACAATTTTCGGTTGAAAAAATCGTCAACTGGTATCAACATTCTTTTAAAGACTATATGGAATACTAACGAAGGAGTAATGGATGAAACGAGTTGCCATATTTATCTCGGGACGAGGCAGTAATCTGGAAGCTATCCTCGAAAAAAGGAAACAGGGCTACCTGGAATGTGAGATCCCCTTTATTCTGTCTAACCGTATTGATGCAAGAGGATTGCAGATTGCAGCTCAATACAAGATTCCGACAGAAGTGCTGGAGCAAAAAGAATTTTCCTCCAGAAGCGAGTTTGAAGAAGCCATCCTGACGCTTCTGAAAAAGAATAATGTGGATATCATCGTTCTCGCAGGTTTTATGCTGGTCGTGTCCAAAACTTTTATTGAATCATTTACCGGACATATCATTAATATCCATCCTGCTTTACTGCCATCCTTCCCCGGATTAAGCTCCCAAAAAAGAGCATTGGATTATGGCGTCAAGTTTACCGGGTGCACGGTTCACTTTGTCAGTGCTGAAGTGGACGGGGGGCCAATCATCCTACAGGATATTGTACCGATTTTTGATGACGACACAGAAGAAAGCCTGACGTTACGTATTTTAGCCAAAGAGCATATTCTACTGCCGGAAGCCTTAAAAATAGTAATAGAGGAGCGATTCACCATCGTCGGCAGAAAGGTGAATTTACATCCATGATCACGATCAAAAGAGCCTTAATATCTGTTTCTTCGAAAGAACATTTACTGAATTTAGCAAACATACTGACTCAATACCAGGTTGAGATCATCGCTACGAATCGAACCTATCAATATTTAACAGAAAATCAAATTCCCTGCGTTTTATTATCCGACTATACCGGTTACCCGGAGATGATCCATGGCAGAGTAAAAACGCTGCACCCAAAGGTGTTTGCCGGTATATTAGCGAGAAACCAGTACGGTGAGATGGAAGAGATTGCTTCTCACGGTATCCGGAAATTTGACCTGGTTTGTGTCAATTTATATCCTTTCCATGAAGCTACTCAACACTCTGATAACGAGGAAAAATGGTTGGATGAGATTGATATAGGAGGCGTTTCTCTGCTACGAGCATCCGCTAAGAATTACCACGAATGTGTGACGTTATCCGACCCCGCAGATTACAGTGGTTTTATTCAAGTATATTCGGAAAACAACGGCAGTGTCCCTCTTGAGTTTTCACTAACATGCATGCGGAATACTTTTTTAAGAACATCCCAGTATGATGCGCAAATTGCAAAACAATTTTTCAACCGTGAAAACGAACGGCTCTCCGTACTGTACCTGCAAAAAAACACCGAATTGCGGTATGGAGAGAACCCTCACCAAAAAGCAGCGTTATGGACTCCTTACCCCCCTACATCAGTGTATCCAATGGGTCTTCGGTTCATTCACGGTAAAGAAATGTCCTATAATAACTACCTGGATGTAGCAATGGGACTGAAGCTATTAGATGAATTCGATCGACCAGCCAGTGTGATTGTCAAACATAACAATCCCTGCGGATGCGCTGAAGCGGATTCTTTACAAACCGCTTACGAACAAGCCTATTCGTGCGACCCCGTCTCAGCCTATGGCGGGATTTTCCTATTCAACCGATCGGTTACAGAGACAATCGCTCAACACATCCATAAGCATTTTGCAGAAGTGATTGTGGCGCCTTCATTTGATGAAAAAGCGCTCTCTATCCTCGAACAGAAGAAAAATGTCCGATTATTAGTGCGTGAAGAGGTTTTGCGCCCGAAACAAGAGATAAAATCGCTTCACCAATCTTACTTAATCCAGACTCCCGATTCGGGAATACTCTC
>JAQVYZ010000046.1 GCA_028708485.1 Caldisericia bacterium
ATTTGACGGTTTTCCCTACAGCAACCGGACCGTTTTGTATCCATGTCAGGGTATCCATACGGAAGATCGTACCGTTATCAAGCAGGAATATCTTCCCGCGTTCCATTTCGCGTATGACTAATCCTTTCAATATCTTTGCATTCTGGGATTGGAACACTCTGGCATCAATGAAGATGATCAATTCAGAATATTCAATTCCTTGTCCCTGAATACGAACTTTCTGGTTCATATAGGGAAGAGCTTTGTCTGTAAAATACAGAACTCTTTTCTTGGCATCACTATGAAATTCATAGATTCCATTACTGAGCTTACCGGTTAACGTAGCTTGCATTTGATGAACTGCCATTCCATTGATTTGATTCGATTGAATGATCGTTTGAGTTTTTGAATCAACCGTTTTGGTGATTTTCGAACCAACCGGAATCGTGTAGTTGGCTTTGGCTATGGTTGTTCCGCTCGCTAATAGGTATTGATTGTTTTTGATACCGACAATCCAATCGAATGTCCAGGCTGTTTTGAGAGGAGAGATGGAAGAAGCGACTTTTCTTGTGATCGTCGCTTCTTTTTGCTGGGGTGGCGCCTGAATGATCGGTTCTGCTGAGGCTAAGAGGATATCATTGTTTTCAACCGGGGGTGCGATCAGGGTAAATTCTGTTACGATAAAATACTCACCGTAATCTTCCCCTGTGATACTGACTTGAAAGCTTTTATCAATCCCCATCGGGTTATCTTTCAAATTCGAAGAGAGCAAAAAGCTCTGATGAAAGTCTTTCATGGTAAAACCGGTCTGATAAGCGGTGTCAATTAAGCCTGTAAGAGTCCTTAGCTTTGGCTCCTGCAATTCATGAACGGTAAGAGCGATCGATTTATCTTTACCGAGTATGGCTCGTATTTTGACCGGTTTATTGATTAATTCTTTTGGTTGGCAGGTTGTATAGATAGTTCTGTTGTTCCACTCGATCACTACAGGATTATCCTGTAAAACCAGATGAGTGGCGTTAACAGAAACCAAAATCCCTTTCAGAATAGTATTACAGAAATCGCTATCGGATATCTGGATCACATTCCATTTCTGATCTTGCTTTTGTAGCTTCATCTGTATGTAACTATTGATTTTTGCGAAGTTAATCAAGTCAGTATCTGCATAAAGAGGATATTGAAGAGAATCCAGCCAAATCTGGTTGGTATAATAATCCACTCGCTCAATCACACCATCAACTGTCATATCTGCTGATGCGACCGATTGACGATATTGATTCAAAATGCTTTCCAGTGCTGACAGAGCTTCTTTGAAAGGGATATGAAATTTTTTCAGTAAATTTGCCGGAGACAACGTCTGGTAATCTTCAGCAATCATGTCATATTGAGCGCGAGTTCTTTCTACGAGCCATCGAATCCACAATAATTCTTCATAAGAATAGTGGTCGTTCGCATAATAAAAAGCCTTCTCTTCGTTGGTGTTATAATAACGGGAAGCAAACTGGAGTGTCTGGTCTGCTTGGGCAATGGAAACAGAATCTACGACCGGTGCCTGGTATTGCAGCAAAGTTCTCATCTGCTGATTCATTTTGCTGGCCATAAACGTTTCTCCATGAAATAACGGAAGAAACCAAAAACCAGTTACGGCCATGACACAAGCAGTCAAAACAGAGACGACCACTCTGCGCCAGATAAACCTTTGCTTGACTGGGACAGATAACCGTTCGGAAGCTTCTCGGATCGCTTCATACACTCGCGTAAAACGTTCCGGAGAAAGTCCGGTTGGCGCTTGTTTAGCTTGGCTTTGTATCGTACCGGCTATCCATCTTTCCTGCTCAAGGAATGCCTGACAGTCAACACATTGAGAACAATGCTCCTGTAAGATGGCAGGCAAAGGCTCGTTCCGATGCTCAAGCGACCATTCCAGTACACTTTCGCATGGAGATTGCATGTTGTTCATTGGTTTCACTAACTTGCCTCCATCAACTTTTTTATTTTTTCGGACAATTTATTTCTGGCAGAAAATAATCGGCTTTTCACCGTTCCCTCAGGTATCGATAACGTTTCAGAGATATCTTTCACGCTAAGTTCATCGTAGTAATATAACTGGAGCAACATTCTTTCTTCTTCTTTCAGCTCTGACAAAGCTCTTTCTAAATATTTCAGCTCTTCAGAACAAAATACTTCTTCTTCGTGGTTCGGTTCGAATAATTCGACAGAAATTTTGTATTCTTCGTCAGATTCTTGCTTTCGGGATCGCTTTTTAAAAAAGGTGTTGATCTCATTGCGTAAGATTCTATGCAACCAAGGCCGGACTGGGTAACGGTTATCAAACCGGTGAATCGCTTTGAAAAAAAGGATAAATGTATTCGATACGATGTCTTCGGCTTCATCCTGAGAATGTAGCAGTAAAAAAGCAGAACGAAGCAATTCCTCTTTGAAAAACGTGAAAAGCTCAGCCATCGCACCGTCATCTCCCTGTTTGCACAGGTTGATCAGCTTAATCTCTTCATCACGTTCCAGAGTCATTTTAAGCCTGGTCCAATCGTCTCTTTTGAATCACTTTTTGCAGGGTTCCTGAAGAAAGAGAAAAAATCAAATCAGAGAGTAGAGATAGAAATTTTAGGATGAGATTTAGCTATGATAGCGGCTACCTCTTCCAAAAATTGTTTATCTGCTTCCAGAAAAGCTGATTTTGTGTTGCTGTCAATATCCAGTACACCAATTAACTTTTCTTTCGCGCAGATAGGGACGACAATTTCTGATCTGACGTGTAAATCGCAGGCAATATAACGGTCATCCTTAGAAACATCATCCAAATTCTGGGTAATTCTCTCTCTGGCTGCTAATCCGCATAAGCCTTTATCTAAAGGGATTCTGGTATGTTCAGTCGGCTTGCCAAGATAGGTCTCAAGAACCAGCACATCGTCTTTAAATAAATAGATACCAACCCAATCATATTTAGGAAAATTAGATTTCATCTCATAGACTACTTCAGACAGGTTATAACGCCAGATATGGCTTCCTGCAAAGATCTCCTTAATTCTTAATAACATTGTATTGTATTTATTCTGTAATGTCATGGTGTTTATTATACGATACTTCTGGCTTTTTACACTTTTAGTCCATCATTTTCATAAAATGCACTTGCAGAAATTGTTTATTAGCTATGATATACCCTATCTCTCCATCAGGAGA
Organism: Caldisericia bacterium; assembly: GCA_028708485.1. Classification (GTDB taxonomy): domain Bacteria; phylum Caldisericota; class Caldisericia; order UBA6126; family UBA6126; genus UBA6126. The sequence continues at coordinate 3,178 of JAQVYZ010000046.1, forward strand.
AATGGTGACCGGGAACATCTTCTTCTCGGCTGGTAATTCCATATATCGGACTTCGTTGAACCTGGTTTGTATACAGCCGATAATGGATTGATCCGCCCAAAAATAGATATTATTCTCTAAATCTGTTCCAATCATACCTCCATAATGCCATACCGGATTCCTGACGATCCAGGTTTTTTGAGGATGGCTCAGGGAGTGGGGATCAGAAGACCACTGAAGGGTTAATGCTTCGGATTCGTATGTCCAGCTGATCAAACCACCCTGAAAGGGTAGAATGGCGGTTTGTTCTGGTAAAGGACCTACCACTTCTCCGGATGAAGAGAGAAAATAACTCTCCCAGTTAGTTTCAAGGTAAGTCCCCCCAGCAAATCCTTTCAGGGTGGAAAAAGGTTGTTTCGTAGATTCCAATGTCACAAATATCCACTGGTTATTGATCACTTCAAAGAATGGACTGATAGTCAGTATGATCCGCTGATCTGATAACATCAACGGGATGGAGAGGATTTGTATGATATGCCCATTACCATCGAGCTGGTATATCTTTTTATTCTGATTGTTCAGAACAAACCAACCATTATCCCCAGATGGAGTCAGCGTGTAGCCGACAATTTCTTTGTCCGGTGCGGCTTCGTTTCTTAAGAAAGGCAATGCAAAAGAAGTCTCCAGTTTTCCTTCCTGATTCCATCCTGTTAATCTTGGCCCGTACGGATCCCCAATCCAGGTAATTTGTGAGGAATTTCGGTACAATTCCGTTGGTAGCGCTCCCTGTGCCCATCCTGGAGGAACTTTTTCCTGATAGGGCATGAAACCGATCTGATGTTCCTGGTTACCTAACGGGATAGAAAAAGTCGTGCTTTCCATCATTTTCTGCATATTTTTCAGAGAGCCATCAATGAGGATAGTTTCTTCAGTGACTTTTTCTAGGGAAGAAGAAACGGTTTTGGTCGATTGCCTCACTCCTAAAAACCATACCAGCATTAAAAGAACGCCTAATGAAACACCCTTTGCAATCGTGCTGATCGGATTTTCGTTGTTTACCATGGGTTTAAGCGAACAAATTGGTATTCGTAATGATTGGATAGCTCCGCCAGGGGGGTCTCAATCGTTTTCAAGACGCTATTGTGATGCAGGCGGTAGTTAGTGAACCAAACGGTATGAATCATTTTGGTGGTACGAACAGAACTCCCTTTTTTAGATAAAATTCCAAAATGAACCAGAATGCCTTTTTTGAGGATCATGATCACGTCCCCTGGCTGCAATTGCTCATAGTGATCAATGCCTTGGCAGGTACCGGATGCGATCAGGGGCGCTTGACGCCAGTTGTACTGCAGACCGGCATACCTGGCACACTGCTCTACCAATCCCGAACAATCCAATCCACACCAAATAGAAGGAAATTCTGTTCCTTTAGGAGAGTCCCAGGCTGATTCACCTTCATCCAGATTCACGCCGGGTACATCGGAATATTGTGCCCGAATCGAGAGCCAGCTCTGATTAGCTGGATGCTGAGAGAGTTTCCGAACGATTTCCGAGAGAGATTGTTTGCCACCCCAGACATACGGAGCGCCGGTGATTTGCTCTCCCACCTGCGGCAATTCCGGATGATAATCATTGGCAGCAGGATTCAGCTCATCAAGTCGGTTTTGGTGATACAACCTTTTTTGCCAGGGAATGGCTAACCGGTTGTATAGGCTTGCGTAGGAGACCATAGCCAGGTGGGGAGAGGCGTATCGACAGCGAACATTACTCGATGCAGCGGACTTTACCTGAAACCGAAAAAAGCTGTCGTTTAGGGAAGTTATCTTCACTAGGGATGAAAAATACTCCAATCGATGAGCCTGTACATCGTTATTCAACACAACCAATTCTATCTTTCCTTTCCAATCAAGGAGGATGGGGTTTCCTTTCCAGGCATAACATTCCCAAACAGCTGAATTGTCAGCAGGGGAAATGGTTGTCCACACTCCCATGGAGACAGGAATGGGTTTTATTTCAGAGTGAATCTGATGGAAAGATGAAAAAAACCAACAAAACACAGCCAGCCAGCAGATCCATTTCTTTGCGTGCATGCCCCTATTGTACCATATGGTTGGTCAGAATGGGAAAAACATCTATAATACTTCTTATCTGAAAATAGGAGGAAACTGATGAGATTCGGTGTGGTCATCCTGAAGGGATTGAACCGTCTATTTCCTCCGGTCGTGCACCCTTTTAACCTTCAAAATAAAGGGGAGATGACGTACGCGGAATGGCAATACAAAAAGGGAGAAGATACCATCCGGTATTTCCTGCCTTATCACTCACTCGAGACGATGTTTCAGGATAAAGTCGTCTTGGACATTGGATGCGGGGCTGGCGGGAAAACAATTTATTATGCTTCCCAAGGGGTGAAGCAGATTATTGGGCTGGAAATCCTGGACAGATACCGCGAAGAAGCAGAAAAACTTGCTCAAAAATATCATCAGAAGGATGTTTTTACCTATGTGGTCGGAGATGCTTCCCAGACACCCTTCCGTGAAAACACTTTTGATACCATCATCATGAACGATGCGATGGAGCATGTTGCTGATCCCGAAGCGGTTTTAATGGAATGCCATCGGATACTGAAACCGGGAGGGCACCTGTATATCAACTTTCCACCTTACAACCACCCGTACGGGGCTCATTTGAGCGATGCTATTGCCATCCCTTGGGTGCATGCGCTGTTTTCTGAATCCACCCTGATCTCCGCATATCAGGATCTTCTGAAAGGACACGCAGATTACCAGGAGAGGATTTCTTTTCGTTTCAGTCATGATGAGAAAGGGATAGCTCATATTACCTATATCAACCGGATGACGATTCACAGGTTCCGGAAAATTCTCCAGACGATACCTTTTGAACAGAAGTATTATTATGAAGACCCACTGCGAAAAATGGTGGCAGGTGTTCGTCCATGGCCGGTTTTCCGAGAATGGCTTACAAAGATGGTGGTATGCGTTCTTCAGAAACCTGCTGCTTCTCCCATTGAATCAACCAGCTCTTAGATGTCGGTCCACCGGCTGAATATTCACCGGTTTTATCCTTCCTCACCACCCGATGACAGGGGATGACAATTGGCAGAGGGTTTTTCGATAACACATGCCCTACCCATCTGGCAGCACGAGGTTTTTTGACTAACATCGCTACTTCACCATAAGTAAGGGTATGGCCATAAGGGATTTTCATCAGGGCGGTATACACTCTTTTTTCTTCAGGGGAACCCGGCAGCAAATAAGTAAAATCCCAGGTCGTTTTTTTCCCGGTGAAGTAACTTTCTAAAGATTGCCTGATATATTGAGTGATTTCTGATTCCTCTTTGGGAGCTTCGGTCGACTTCGTCTTCTGCCAACAAAGGGAGGCTAATGCGCCATTCTCAATCTGACCGTAAAAATAACCGATAGGTGTTGAGAGCAGAAAATTATTCTGTTGAGATTTGTTTGAGACCGGCGTCCGTAATCTTGACATAAGATTGTATACCTTCATTAGCGCTTAATAATTTAATATAACCAAGATCCTTCAGCAGTTTAAGATTGGAAACCAAGCTGTACTCGTCGATGACTAGTACTTCCATTAATTCATGACCACGTACTATTTTAGAGGGGTACGAAAGAAACGCGTCCCTGAGGTATTGTAATATTTGTATTCTAAGTTCTTTATTTAAACCCATGGAATACCGTGATTACGCTAATTCGACCTTCCCTGCCTTCATGCATTTTGCACAAATCCTGACTACCTGTACATTGCCTTTGATTTTCGCTTTGACTCTCTGCAGATTCGGTAGAGTGCGTCTCTTTGTCCTGACCACAGAATGAGATACATTATTTCCAACCAAAGGTCCTTTTCCGCATACTTCACATACTTTTGACATAAAAAACCTCTTCTATCATTCTTCTATATTTACTTATATACCAAGAAATAAATTATATGTTTTGCTTCCCAAAATGCAAATGCCCAGGGGGACGGGGGTGTTGGGCAAGTATGCCCAACACCCCCGTGGGAAAGGTTAGTAGGAGGGGTCGAGGCAAGCGCGGGTGAGGTAATAATCGTTGGAAAGTAAGAGCTGAAGAATATCATCAACGCGTTGTTTGATCCATAAGGTCTCACACGTGTTGCCCAACGCCGACA
>JAQVYZ010000047.1 GCA_028708485.1 Caldisericia bacterium
TAATCTTCAAGCTCATGAATCCTCGCTTTCACCGATGCAAGATGGGAAGGATCTGAATATTGAATGGCACTATCAAAGAAAGTCGATCGCATAAAATCCTTCAGAGATTTTTGGAAAGCCGGTTCTTTACAATCCAACGAAGAGAGCAAAACATTCTTGTCTTCTGTTGGAACAATGCCATAACGACCATGAGATTTGGAGAAAAGATAAAAAAGCTGCTGAAAAGGGTGAACATTAAAATAGCAATCGAATACATCCTGATGAAGCATCGATCCGATCGTATTCGGGGCAGGTTCGGAAAAATTCAGTACCAATCCGGCTTTTGCGCTTTCCCGAACAAACGCCTCGTTAAGGTACGGTTTGATTCTGATAAATTGCTTTGATTTCGCTCGTATCGAGATGCCGAATTCTTTTAGTCTGTCTTCTTCCACTACTGGCAAATAGAATAAACCGTAAGAACCGTCGATATTAATATAACAAGCATCTCCAGCCGAATCGGCATAATCTTCTGATAGTAGGTAAGGAACTGATGGGTCCCGGAGGCAATAAACCATGTTAACATCTGCAGCACCTACTTTTTCATCGTGAATAAAAGGAATAAAATGGCTTTGGGGGTACTCTTTTTGAAGGAACATTTGAAGAGCAAAATCGGTTAAAAAACCGTCCCAAAGAAGATTTTGATCACCTTTAAAAATCTTTTTTGCCGGAATAGAACTTAAATAATTCATCATAGCTTATTATAATATATATGAAGCGAAGATAAGGAGAAATATGGCGGATATTTTTTGGAAGACGTGGGATTTGGATTGCTTTGATGTGGGTTCCCAGTCTTTTTTTAATGAATTGAATCTGCCGGAAAACCAGTATTTTCGTCAAATCTTGAAAGAGCCTAAAAATAGTCAGATAATCCTCTTGTCCTGCTTACCTAAGGACCGGAAAATATTTTCCAAATGGTTGCAGGGCAATGGAAAAATTTGGCTGGATTTTTTCTCTTCCCTATCGAAAAATACAGTTTTTTTCTCTTCTCAGCATTTGCCGGAGGATATTGTTTACTTACCCCTGGTGTTTCGGAATCTGCAAACAGAATATGTGAAAGATGAGCCTGAAACTATTGTGGAGCCTTTGTTTAGCACTAATCCCTCTCCTCCGAAAATCAAACTGAAAAGCACCTATTTGCCAACGATATTATATGATGCTGAGAGAATTATTCCCATCACTTGCACACAGCACTCCTACCAATTTGGATTGTTTTGTGCTCTTTCCTCTCTGTATTACCTGTTACCGACTATGACTCAAACGGAGATACAGTTATATCCAACAAAAGCGTTGAGATCAGAAGCATTGATCCAAGCTGTAAAACCTTTATTAAAAAAAATCCCGATTAGTATGAACATAAACCTTGAACCAAAGCCGTTTATTCTGCTGTCCAATGATGTGGTTTCCGCAGACGCTTATTCGGCAATGTTTAACGGGGTGCGCGTCTCCTCTATTCCTTTCCTCGGAGCTGCCTCAAAGAGTAAGCTTGGGATATCAGACGTATTGATGATACATAACCGGTCTGACCGTTTTTACAAGGCAATTAACCAGAAGCAACAAAAATGGGGGAGATGGTCTTTAATCCGAATCAATCAGGAATCCTGTACATTATGCGCTGATTGTATTACAGCTTGTCCTTTCCAGGCATTAACCTTGTTTGAGCAGGACAAAATTGATTGGAACTCGTCCTTATGTAACCGTTGCGGATATTGTTTGGATATCTGCCCCGAAAAAGCGATTAAATCATGAAACAGGAGGTTCTGCATGGAAGTTATCTTGGCGATTAATCCCGGTTCTACCTCAACAAAGATTGCCATTTATGAAGATCAGACTGAGAAGTTTGTCAAAGAGATCAATCATTCAGTAGAAGCGTTGTCTCAGTTCACCAAAATTGCTGATCAGGAAGCTTATCGAGCAAAAACAGTGTTGGAAGCAGTTCATGAAACAGGATACCAACTATCTCAGTTTACAGCCGTAACAGGCAGGGGAGGTTTACTGAAACCCTTGCAGGCAGGCACCTACCTGATAAATGATGCCATGGTAGAGGATGCTACTCTTGGGACTTATGGAGACCATGCTTCCAATCTTGGATGTATCATAGCAATGAAGATTGGAAAAGAAAATAACATTCCAGCCTACACCACCGACCCCGTGTCCGTCGATGAATGGTCAGAGAATGCGAAGGTTACCGGTATCAAAGAGATCAGGAGAGTAGCGTTAGACCATCCGCTGAATATACGAGCAGTGATCCGTCGTCATTGTGAGGAGCAGAACCTTTCATTCGATCATACCAATTTTGTCGTTGGCCATCTGGGAGGAGGCGTATCCGTTTCCGCTTTCCAAAATGGGAAATTAGTTGATTCGAATAATGCCAATGAATCCGGTCCATTTTCTGCCACCAGATCAGGCACGCTTCCGGTGATGAGTGTCGTTAATCTTTGTTATCAGGAGGAAATGACCCTGAAAGAGGTGAAAACGCTTATCCTGAAAAAAGCCGGTCTTTACTCCTATTTGGGAACCAATGATCTCAAAGAAGTTTTGAAGAGAATCGATCAAGGTGATACTTATGCAAAGTTCATTTTGGATGCCTGGGTTTACCAAATCTCCAAGGAAATCGGCGCCGCTACAGCTGTATTACACGGACAGGTCAAAGCGATATTGTTAACCGGAGGGATGGCGAATTCCAAATTAATGGTGGCAGGAATCACCTCTCGTGTTTCTTTTATTGCCCCGATTTTTGTTTATCCCGGTGGAGATGAATTGCAGGCTTTAGCTTTGGCTGCTTATAGAGCAAACCGGGGACTTGAAACCTTATTAACTTATTAGGAGGAAAAATGATTACTAATTTTAAAGAAGCGTATGAACGAGCGGTTCAGTTTCCACCCAGAAGAACAGTGATAGTAGCTGCTGGCGATAAAGATGTGTTGGAAGCAGTACATATGGCAAAACAAGCCAAACTGATTGAGCCTATTCTTATTGACTCCCGGGCCAAAATCGAATCCTCAGCTCCCTCTGATTTCTCTTTGGACACTATCGAGGTCATAGACGAATCCGACAAGCTGACTCAATGTAAGCTTGGATTGGAATTGATCCGAAACAAGCAGGCTGATATTTTGATGAAAGGCTTAATATCCACCCCAGTTTTATTTAAGGAAGTCTTGAACAAAGAATATGGCATTCGAAAAGGAAAATTGCTTTCTCATGTGGGAGTGATTAAAAGCGAGAAGTATCCGAAATTTATCTTAATGACCGACGGTGGAATTGTCACAGATGCCACCCTGGAAAATAAAATCGAAATTATTAAAAATGCGGTTCTGGTAGCGAATGCTTTGGGCATAGACATGCCAAAGGCAGCTCTATTGTCAGCTATAGAAACTGTGACACCCAATATCCAATCCACTATTGATGCTGCTATTATTACAAAAATGTGTGAACGTGGACAATTACCTGGTGTGATTTGCGATGGTCCTTTGGCGTTGGATAACGCTGTTTCTATTGAATCCTGCCACCATAAAGGGATCGTAAGTTCGGTAGGAGGGGAGATGGATATCGCTGTTATGCCAAATATCGAATCCGGAAATATCTTTTATAAAGTCCTCTTGTACCTGGGAGGCGGGTTGGTTGAGACCGCCGGACTGGTTATTGGCGCAATGGTTCCGGTTGTGGTTCCTTCGCGTGCCGATACCCCGGAAAATAAGTACAATTCTATCTTAATCGCTAATTTAATTGCGAATACAGGTAAATGAAATGGATGAACAGCTAATATTAGTTATTAACCCCGGTTCCACTTCAACGAAATTAGCAGTTTACCAGCAGGAAAAGTGCCTAGTTAAAGAAAATATTACTCATAGTGCTGAGGAACTGAAAGTGTTTCCGAACTTAATGGATCAGTTATCTTTTCGAAAAGAGAAAATATTGCAATGGTTGACTCAAAAAGGATATACCATGAAGCAGTTTTCTGCCATCGCCGCACGCGGAGGCGGCATTAAACCGATTCCATCAGGTGTGTATCAGGTCAATGAGTTGATGCTGGAAGATTTGAGAACCTGCCGGTATTTGACGCATGCTTCCAATTTAGGAGCTGTTTTGGCTGATGAACTATCCAACGATTATAAAACGATCGCTTATATTGCAGACCCTGTGGTGGTGGATGAATTGGAAGATATAGCGAGGATTTCCGGTTTAAAATCCATGGAGCGGGTCTCCATCTGGCATGCCTTAAATCAAAAACACGTTGCCAGAAGAGCTGCTAGAGATATAGGGAAGCAGTATGAAGATTGTAACTTTATCGTGGTGCATATGGGGGGCGGTATTTCCATTGGAGCACATTGCAAAGGAAAAGTGATCGATGTAAATAACGCGCTCAACGGAGAAGGACCGATGTCAGCGGAAAGATCCGGCTCTCTCCCGGTATTAGCACTGGCAGAGTTCTGTTTTTCAGGTAAATACACCCCTGCAGAAATTAGAAAATTGATTGCTGGCAAGGGAGGAATGGTTTCCCATCTTGGCACGAACAATGCAAAAGAAGTAGAGGAAAGAGCAGAACAAGGAGATCCTGAATGTAAAAGGATTATGAGCGCAATGCTATACCAGATGGCAAAACTGATTGGTGAGATGAGCACAGTCTTGAAAGGTGAGGTTGATCGAATTGTTTATACCGGAGGCATGGCGTACTCAAAAGTGATAGATAAGCAACTAGATGCATATGTTTCCTATATTGCACCCAGTTTAATATATCCCGGTGAAGACGAAATGGAGGCGCTTGCATTGAATATCTATCACGTGATCACCGGTGAAATGAAGCCAAATGTCTATCAATAAACGAATTACCCTGTTAATCGGAAACATGGGGTCCGGTAAAAGTGAAATCGGTTTCAATTACGCCTTGAAATACCAATCACAGTTTAAAAGACATGTCAAATTGATTGATATGGATATCATCAAGCCGTATATCCGTCTTCGTGATGTCTTGGATAAAGCGCAAGCGATGCATGTGGATTTATTGCTCCCCGAAACACGAATGCTAAAAGCAGATATGCCCATTGTGCCATCAAAAATGGTCGCCTACCTGCAGGATGACAGCTACGACTTAATTATGGACGTTGGCGGTGAAGATCGCGGTTCCATTACTATTGCTCAGTTTAAGGATTTTTTTCTGCAAACAGATCTTTCTGTTTGGCTGGTGATTAATCCTTACAGACCTTTTGCCGATACTCCCGAGAAGATTTTGGGAACCATCTCTACTCTCCAGATGTCCACCAAGCTGCTCATAACAGGTTTAGTGGCGAATCCTCATTTACGGTTTGATACCACCTTGAAGAACGTCAGGAAAGGCATCTCTATTGTTCAGGAAGCATCCGTGCTCTCCAAAATCCCCATCGTCCTGATCGGTATCTGGCATAAACTTTATTCTGAAGCTTTCGAAGGAGAATATTCTCCGATACCTATCCTTCCAATGAAGCTATTCCTGACTTTTCCCTGGGAGGCTGGTAAACTGACCGGAATATGATTACAATGTATTCCAAACCTCAATGTGCCCATAGCTTAATGGATAAAGCAACGGCCTCCGGAGCCGTAGACTGGAGGTTCGAGTCCTCTTGGGCACAGTAGTTTTATGAAACTATCAAAACGAAAAAGACAAAAAAGAGCCTTAGTACGTTTTTTCTTTTATTTAGTATTGCTATCTACCCTGATTCTTTGCGGACATTACTTTTCCTGGGCATCCATCATCAGAATTTATGCTCCTGCAGAACAAAAGAAGGAAATCAGGACTTTTATCCGTTCTATGTCAGGGAATTCGATTCTCTCTCTGGAAAAGTTGACTACATTGGATTGGAGCAAGATGAAAGCACCAATCACCAACCCAGTCCTACATCGGAAGATTCCTTATTTTTGGAGTCTTCATTTTTCTGAAAAATACCAAGCCAGATATGTTTATCTTAATAAGTATATCCGGGAAGTGGATATAGATGGAAAATTGATCTCTACCCAGGATAAAGAATCTGTTCAGCCTTCCACACTCCTGTTTTATTATCCCATCGAAATTCAATCGGTACAAAATTCGATTGATGAAGTATACGAAAAAGAACTTTCGACTTTAATAGCTTATTTATATCGTTCAGAGAGCGGCTTGGGACCAAAAGTTAGAAATATTCAATTTAATCCGAATACCGGGATTACACTCACAATTTTTCAGAAATCCTGCCTAATAGGTTTTATTGAGGAAAATCCTGAAGAGTTCATCCAAACCATGGAAAAAAAAATTATAAGGCTGGAAGAGTATATTGAAACAAAAAGCTCATGGGATGAGTTTATACAATTTGATTTCCGATTTTCTGACCAAATTATCTGTAGAAAACATCAGTAATTTTCTTGATTTTACTGTTTTGGTGACTATGATTATTTAAGGATTCTTCTATTGGAGAGGAGAAAATTGTATGGCTAAACCAAAGATTAAGGTAGTTGGTATAGGTGGAGGAGGTTCTAATGCGGTAAATCGCATGATTGAACAAGGCTTAACCGATTTGACTTTTTTATCCAGAGGAAAGAAAGATAATTATGAAGTTTTTACCGAGATTAAAGAAGACATACAAGATTCCTTGCAATATTTTTCTACCAATACAGACCTAATGGCTCTTGAGAAATCTATGGCGCCATGCAAATTACAACTAGGTCCTGCGTTAACCAAGGGTCTCGGTGCCGGTGGAAAACCGGATATCGGTGAGAAAGCTGCTTTAGAGAGTGAAGAAGCGATTCGAAATGCTTTTGACGATACTAATATGGTCATTATTGCTTGTGGAATGGGTGGCGGAACTGGTACAGGCGCAGCTCCGGTCATTGCAAAGATTGCAAAAAGCCTTGGTATATTGACGGTTGCTTTTGTTACCAAGCCATTTGATTTTGAGGGGAAACCAAGAAGAACCAATGCTGAAGAGGGCATACGCAAGCTTCGTGAGAACGTTGATGCGTTAGTGATTATCAACAACCAACGATTATTAAATCCCAGGAATAAAGATTTTGAATTTGATCAAGCCTTTTTATTGGCTGATGACGCATTAAGACAAGGCATTCAAGGGATTTGTGAGATAGTATACGAGTATGACACAGTCAATGCTGATTTCAACGATTTAATGACGATTCTGAGAGATTCGGGGGATGCTACATGGGTATCGGCATCGGTAAAGGGCAGAAACGTGCCTTAGATGCAGCCACAAAAGCTTAAAACAGCGACATTCTTGAATATTCCATTAAAGGCGCAAGAAGTCTGTTGATTAATGTCCG
>JAQVYZ010000048.1 GCA_028708485.1 Caldisericia bacterium
CTAACTGCTTTCCCAGGGAGACTATACGCAAAATAACTATCTATAATCTCAGGAAAGGTGGTTAGGAACCGTAATAATAGGTTCACAATGTCAGGATTAAGGTTTTATAGAGACGACAATTCCGTCACGGATCGTAATTTCCCCATTACCGATTTTTTCGAAGAGGTTGTCGCCCTCTTTGATTTCTGCCGTACTATCGAGCTGCATATAAGGAAAAATCGATCCGATTTCAAGAGATTTGATCTCTTTTTGCTTTTCTTCAAGCTCTTTTTTGGCAAGCTCCTGCTGTTCACGCTCTTTGGAAAGTTTACTGCGATAAGCGGATATCTCAGTGGAGCTTAGCGTACCGGCTAATAAAAACCGGCTCTCTTCTGATTTGATTTTCTCAATGGCAGAATCAATTTCTGCTTTATAGGAATTGAGTTGTTGAGAAAAATTATCCTTGAAGTCTTGCGTAACAATGACCTTAACCAGTATTTTCCTGTTAATAGAAATGGAAGCCAATTGAAATCCTGCTTATGAAATGATGTTAATGACTGCGTTTTTGCCATTCTTGGCAGCAGCAGCGCGAATGAGAGCACGGATAGCATTGGCGGTCTTTCCCTGTTTGCCAATCACTTTTCCAATATCGCTTTGTTCGACTTTAATCTCATAAACGATAGATTGTTCACCGGCAACTTCTTGAACCTGTACTTCTTCGGGATGGTCGACTAATACCTTCACGATTTCTTCAATTAAACCCTTCATTTATATAGCCTCCTTGTGATTTTTGGAATCGACAAACTTTTGCCATAATTTTGCTTTTTTGAGAATAGCCAATGTTTTTTCTGTTGGCTGGGCTCCTTGACGCAACCATTTAAATAGTTTTATTTCATCGATCAATACCTGTTTATCTTCATCCTGTATCAGTGGTTGATAAGTACCGATCAATTCCAGATAACTGCTTTGGGGAGTCTTCCGGGAATCCATCGCAACGATACGATACATTGGTTTATGGGGAGCGCCTAGCCTTTTGAGTTTTAGTTTAACCACAAAAAATTTCTCCTTCCGAAATTACAAATTCAATACAATAACGCTTCATTTATATGAAGCATACAAGTTTATAACGAAAAAAACCCTCTTGTCAATTAACCGCTACCCTAATTTTTTCCCATAAACAGCTTGAGAACCTAAAGACTCCTCGATTCTCAGCAGTTGATTATATTTTGCCAGTCGTTCGCTTCTGCAGGGGGCACCGGTTTTGATGTGCCCTCCTCCCATAGCCACTGCCAGGTCTGCGATAAAAGAGTCTTCTGTTTCACCTGATCGATGGGAGATAATAAAACCGTAATGAGCATCGTTGGCCATCTGAATCGTTGAGATTGTCTCGCTTAAAGTACCGATCTGGTTCACTTTGATCAAGATGGCATTGGCAATTTTATGTTGGATACCATGCGCCAGCCTGACAGGATTGGTCACAAAAATATCGTCTCCTACAATGGGAAGTGTAGCACCTTTTTCTTTGGTAAAGGCGATCCATGCCTTTTCATCCGCTTCATCGAAAGGATCCTCGATGGAGTAGATCGGAAAATCCTTGCATAAGGTGATGTAGTAATTCATTAATTTTGTAAAGTCTATATCACCCAATTCATGAATGAAGTATTGATCGTCTTTGTAGTAACTTGAGGCAGCACAATCCAGAGCGATGGATACTTGTTTTCCAGGTTTGTATCCTGTATCGCCAATCGCCTGGACCAGGAATTCCAACGCTTCCCGGTTCGATCCTAAATTGGGAGCAAATCCGCCTTCATCCCCGATAGAGGTAGACAATTTTTTAGATTTCAGGATTTTTTTCAAGGTTTGATAAACCTCAGCTCCGGCTCTTAATCCATCCCTGAAAGAGTCAAATCCATGCGGAACCAGCATAAATTCCTGGATATCAATATTGTTATCTGCATGCATCCCTCCGTTGATGACATTCAACATCGGAATGGGCAACCAGTTGGCTTGTTTTCCGCCTAGGTATTCAAATAATGGCACTTCCAATGAAAGGGAAGCTGCTTTTGCGACAGCGAGTGAGACACCGAGAAGTGCATTCGCTCCCAGTTTGGATTTGTTGTCAGTTCCATCCAATTCGATGAGCTTCTGGTCGATTGCATACTGAGCAAATACATCCCAGCCGATTAATTCGGGTTCAATCACGTCCAATATGTTGTTTACCGCCTTCAGAACGCCTTTTCCATGATATCTGGCTGCATCCTGATCGCGCAATTCAAGGGCTTCTTTTTTTCCGGTAGAAGCACCGGAAGGAATGGCAGCTCTTCCTACAAGACCTGATTCCAGGATCACATCGACTTCGACGGTTGGAAAACCTCTTGAATCTAATATTTCTCTTGGTTTAATCTCTTGTATAATATCTATCATTGCTTTCCCCTTTTATCAAAATCTATAAAAAGTATACTAAAAAGGAGAGATTTGATAAGGGGTTGAATTGGTAACCAAGAGGTGATGAATGAGTCAGTTAAAAAGAGTAGTCAGTGGAGCCCGGCCAACAGGCAGGTTACATATGGGAAATTATTTCGGTTCTTTAAAGAATTGGGTGCAAATTCAGAATTCACGTCAATATGATTGTTATTTTTTTATTGCTGATTTGCATTCGCTTACTACCGCTTATGAAAATCCGAAAGATGTCGGAAACCGCTTGTTTGATATGTACTGCGAAATGCTTGCGATCGGTTTGGATCCGGAAAAATCCATTCTCTTTTTCCAATCTCAGATTCCACAGCACTCCGAGCTTTTTCTGTTTTTTTCGATGATCACCCCGATCAGCTGGTTGGAGAGAAATCCTACCGTAAAAGATATGATCCGGGATTTAGACTTAAAAGATAATGTCAATTTCGGATTGATCGGTTATCCGGTCTTACAAGCTTCCGATATCGCCTTATACAAGGGGGACTTCGTACCTATCGGAAAAGACCAGCTCCCTCACCTAGAGATTACAAGAGAGATTGTCAGGCGCTTTAATTATCTGTACGGGGAGACTTTTCCCGAACCGAAAGAGCTTCTGACCGATATTCCAATCCTCTCAGGATTGGATGGGAAGAAGATGAGCAAAAGTCTGGAAAACACGATCTATTTAACCGCAACGGAAGAGGAGATTGACAGTTGTGTGAAAAAAGCTGTGACAGATCCCGGAAGAGTGTACCGGCAGGATAAGGGACATCCGGAGATATGTAATGTATATAAATACCATGCGTTGTTTAGCCCGGAAAAGCAGGAGGAGCTAACAGTTGCCTGCCAGGAAGCTACGATTGGGTGTGCTGAGTGTAAAAAGAACCTGAAACTAACCCTGAACCAATTTATCACTCCATTTCGGGATAAGAAAGATTCCCTCATCACTTCCCCGGAAACGAAAAACAGATTAATGGAGCAACTCAGGATCAATCAACAGAAGGCACAGGAAGAAGCCTTGCGGGTGATCACTGAAGTGAAGCAGTTATTCCATTTCGAGGTGTTCCATGAATAAACAAATACGTGTTCGATTCCCGCCTTCTCCCACCGGAAACCTACACATCGGGAATGCCCGTACAGCTTTGTTCAATTATCTCTTTTGCCGGCATCACGAAGGAACTTTTGTCTTTCGGATCGAAGATACGGATTTTGCCCGTTCAACAGAGGCTTTCATGCAAAATGAGATCGATGCGATGAATTGGCTTCAAATTCATTGGGATGAAGGTATTCAACGAGGCGGGGAGTATGCTCCCTACAAGCAAAGCGAACGGCTTCCGATTTACCGGCAATACATTGATCAATTACTGAAAGAGGGAAAAGCATACCGTTGTTTCTGTTCTTCAGAACAGATCGAGCAGGACAGGAACGAAACGGTCGAAGGCGCGATGGTCGGGAAGTACTCGGGAAGGTGCCGTCATCTCTCACAACAGGAAACAGAATCGAACCTGGAGAGGCAGGTGCCCTTTGTAATTCGGTATCAACTGCCGGAGAATACACAGGATATTGTTATTCAGGACCTGATCCGCGGAAAGATGGTTTTTACCTCCGACAATCTGGATGATTTTATCCTGGTCAGGTCTGATAGCATACCGACCTATAATTTTGCTGTAACCATTGATGATGCCACGATGCATATTACTCATGTCATCCGAGGAGAAGACCATTTGTTCGGCAATACACCGCGTCAGATTTTGTTATACCGCGACCTTGGCTTTGAAATTCCAGCCTTTGCTCATTTGCCAATGATTTTAGGATCCGATAAAACAAAATTGAGTAAACGCCATGGCGCGTTTGCCGTGACCGATTATAAGGAGATGGGATTTTTGCCTGATGCTATTGTGAACTACATGGCTTTGTTGGGTTGGTCGCCTAAAAGCAACGAAGAAGTATTTTCGATGGAAGAGATGATTGAGCGGTTTGATCTATCACACGTGAATGTCAGCCCGGCTGTGTTTGATTTTGAAAAATTAAAATGGTTTAACCAACAGCATATGAAAAGAAAAAGCACTGCATACCTGGTTGGGCTGGAAGCCCCTTTTCTGAAAGATAAACTCAATGCAAAAAAATGGGCTGAAGAGAATCAAGAAAGCATCGAAGGCGTATTTGAATCCTTACGGAAGCATCTGGTCACCTTGCAAGATTTTCCGGAATACCTGGAGAAATTTCATCAGTATGAACATTTAGGATTCGGGGAGCACCAAGAAGAATTGATGGACAGCTTACCGCTTTTTGATGCTTTTCAAGCTGGATTGGACACTGTACCGAACTGGAATACCGAAGATATCTCCCAATATATTCAAAATACCGGTAAAGAATTGCAAATTAAAGGAAAAAATTTATATCATCCTTTAAGAATTGCACTCACAAACGAAGAGCAGGGACCTGATTTGCCTGTTATTATCGTAGTGATGGGAAAACAAACGGTAAAAAACAGATTGCAACGGTGGTGCGAGATCATCCGGTCAACAAAAGATCCTGCTGAAGGAGGAAATGATGGAAATTAGTTTTTACGATACCCTAACCGCGCAAAAAATCGAGTTTAAGCCCAGGGAACCAGGGAAAGTCTATATGTATGTCTGTGGATTGACACCGAGTAATTATCCTCATGTTGGTCATGCCAGGACCGCTGTGATTTTTGACTTGATACGACGGATATTTGAAAAGAACGGGTACCGTGTTTTTTATTACTCAAATTTTACGGATATTGATGATAAAATAATTCAACGCTCTCTTGATGAGAAGATCACCACCGTTGAGGTAGCGAAAAAATACAGCGAAGCGTATCTTGAAGCGATGGATCAGCTACACATCAAGCCGCTTGAGAAGTGGGCAAAGGTAACTGAGAATATTCCGGAAATCATCGAGATGGTTTCCAAGCTGATAGAGAATGGGTATGCCTATGAATCTGAGGGTGATGTGTATTACAGGGTAAAGAAATTCTCCACTTACGGAAAACTCTCTAAAAGAAGTATCAAAGAGATGTTGATTGGTGCCAGAATAGCACCGGGCGAGAAGAAAGAGGATCAGCTTGATTTTGCACTATGGAAAGCTGCCAAACCCGGGGAACCTTCATGGGATAGCCCATGGGGAAAAGGAAGACCGGGATGGCATATCGAATGCTCTGCCATGTCTCTGAAATTTCTCGGGAATCATTTTGATATTCATGGAGGCGCTCAGGATCTGATTTTCCCACATCATGAAAACGAGATTGCGCAAGCGGAAGCCTATACCGGAATCAGCCCTTTTTCCAAATACTGGATTCATACAGGCTGGGTTACTTTGAACCGCGAGAAAATGTCAAAATCCATCGGCAATGTTTTTTTGATATCCGAAGCTTTAAAAGTTGTCTCGCCGAATGTTTTACGATTTTTCTTCATCGAGACTTTATATTCCAGTCCTTTGGAGTACAATCTGGACCAACTACATCAGGCCAGCAGAGCGTTTGAAAGAATTGTTATCACAATACAGCGTTTGGATGAAGCCATTGCGAAAGCGGCATCCGGTCAAAAAAATGAAAAAATGCTGAATGGTTTCAAAAAACTGCATGATTCTTTTCATCAGGCATTGGCTCAGAACTTCAATACACCTCAGGGAATTGCCGTCTTGATGAATGCAATTCGAGAGCTGAACAAACTGCTGGATACCGTCAATCAATCCCTGGAAGACCTTCAATCAATCAAAGCGTTTTTTTCTGATTGGTTTGATACGTTAGGTTTGGTTAATGTTGCTGAAACGGAACTCTCGAAAGAAGAGTGGGACCTGTCCAGTGAGATGAAAGTGATCGCTTCCAAACACCGGATGGAATTTAGCGAAAATCAATCAGTGGTGGACATGATCCAGGCGTTTATCCAAAAAAGAGATGAGTACCGACAGAATAAACAATACTTTGAATCCGATGAAATCAGAAATGATTTGTATGCGTTAAAAATCCAGCTGGAAGATAAAAAGGATGGCACGGAATACAGGATTATTCCATAAAACATGGTATTAACCAATAAGCACGAGATCGAAGAAGCGATTTTACAGGGTAAATCTTTAGCCAGGATGATTGTGGCGGAAAATAAAGTCCTGCCCGGTAAATTTTATGTGTTACTCAAACAGTATCACATACCGATACAAAAACTTCCCGGGGAGTTAATCAGGACAAAATACAAAATCGACACGGGTATGATCGCTTTTGTTGAGGAAATCAATTTGCTATCCCTGGAGGAATTACTGGATCGAGAAAAAAGGCACACTTATGGCAGGATCTTGATTGCAGATCATATTGAAGACCCACAGAATGTGGGAGCTATGATTCGGACATGTGCCGCCTTTGATTTTGATGGTGTCCTTTTGCCGGACAGAAGAGCGGCTTTTATCTCGGAAGGTGTATCAAAGTCTTCATCAGGAGCAATATTTCAAGTACCGATTGCCAAAACACATAACCTCACGTTAGCGATTGAAACCTTGCAAAAACAGGATTACTGGATTGTAGGTACCTCTCTGGAATCTAAGCAGACCATTAAAGAGATCGACATAAAAAGAAACATAGCCTTAATATTGGGGAATGAAGACAAAGGCATTCATCAAAAATTAGCCGAAAAGTGCGATTATATGATTCACATTCCTATGAGCGCCAACCTGCAGAGCTTAAACGTTTCGGTCGCTTTTGGAATTTTTGCTTACGAGTTGTACTTGCAAGTGTAATGTTTTTTTGCATAATTTAACTTTGTGTTTATATGAATAGAATATAATATTATATTCGTTTGCCGACGTAGCTCAGT
>JAQVYZ010000049.1 GCA_028708485.1 Caldisericia bacterium
GCGGATCAGCTGTTCATTGGACTCAGCCAGGTCAGCCAGGATAGGGGTCACTCCTAACTCCTGGATGGCATCCATCTTATATTGAACTGGTCTTGAGCCATATTTTTCATAGAATGATATTGCATCAGGATGAATAGACCCGTTATTCACCAATACATAATCGGCGATCCGATTTCCGACATTGGAAAAAATGGATTTCAAGTGCTCTGCCACTGTAAAATCATCCGTCTCCCCGACTTCCGTCATCAAGTTGGCATTGTATATCTTGAGTGCATCGCTCTTATAAATAATATCGGAGATGGGGGTGATGATCAGGCATGGCATAATACTGGTAAACAAGCTTCCGGGACCCATCATGATGATGTCAGCGTTATCAAGCTCTTCAATGACACGGATCAAAGGTTTGCAGTAAGGAGGGTCGAAGAAAATGCGCTTGATTCGCTTCCGCTCTTTGCGGATCTGGTCCTCTCCCATGATATAGGTGCCATCCTCAAATTCTGCGCAAAGAGTCAGATTGTTTAACGTGAAAGGAATGACTTTTCCCTTCACAGAGAGTAATTTACTCAACTGATAGATAGATTCTGCGAAATCATGGGTGTATTCGGTTAAGCCGGCAATCATCACATTTCCGATGGTGTGTCCTTTCAGGGAACCCTCCTGAAACCGATGATTTAGCAAATTCTCCAGTTCTGTGGTATGTTTGGAAGATAATGCTAATAAGGCACGCCGTATGTCTCCGGGAGCTGGTATATCATATTCTTCCCGCAATCTTCCCGAACTTCCGCCATTGTCAGCAACGGTGACGATAGCCGTGATTGAAAACGGAAGATCGCGTAATCCCTGCAAAAAAGGAAAGATGCCCGATCCACCACCAATGACAACCAGGTTCAACATTTTGTGACGGAACCGATAAGCTTTTACCAAATCGGCGATTTCCTTATCCCGTTCAGGAATCAGTGAAGTAATCACAGAATCAAGAAGTTTCTTGATACCATAGATAATCGAGAACATGGCGATCGCCAGCACCACCATACCCAATAAAATCGATTGCCAAGTTGGGGTGTATAGTCTGTTCTTCCCGAACACATCGATCATAAAGTTGATGATGAATCGCTTGATGGCGCCGAGATAAGTATTATCAACTAACGCCAGAATGGAAACACCTAATAAACTGACACCAAAAATGATCAGGAGTACCCATCGTTTGACATTCATCCCAGGAGCTAACCATTGTTGAAAGCTTTTCCAGCGGTTATGGATCATATCTGGTCTGCCATGTTATCATCCTTGTCGATATCCCGATGATACACTCTAGTAATATACCCTTTCTCCTGCATCAAAAAACTGAACATCTTCGAAATCGAGACCGATCGGTGCTTTCCGCCGGTACAGCCAAATGCTATGGTAATCTGATTTTTTCCCTCTTTCTGTAAGGGAGGCAGAATTAATTCCAGCAATTCGGTGAAACATTCCATAAATTCCTTGCCCAGAGGATTATCAACAACATATTTCGATATCAGATCCGATAAGCCGGTTAAAGGTCGCAGAGCTTCATCATAAAATGGATTGGGAAGGAATCTAACATCCATTACTATATCTGCATCGATGGGAAGTCCGAATTTATACCCGAAGGTGATAATCTTGATCGTCATAGGAAGGTTATCCTCAATATCGCCTATCCTGGTAACGATTTTCAATAGCTGGTCCCTCAGCTCTTTTACGGAAATATCCGTCGTGTCGATAATATAATCAGATCGGTCTTTCAGTTTCGCAAAATACTCTTTTTCTTTCTGGATGGACATCAATATACTGCCTTCTTCGGATAAGGGATGGGTTCGGCGTGTTTCGGAAAATCTTCTGACCAACACGGAATCAGAAGCTTCCATGAACAGGATGGAGTAGGATATTTGGTGATGATCTAATTCCTCGAGCGCTTTCCACAAATTGTCCAGGAACTGCTCCCCCTCACGAATATCAATCACGACGGCTGACATCCTCTGCATCTTTTGCTGGTCCTGGGTTAGATAGGCAAAACCGGACAATAAGGCAACCGGTAAATTATCAACACAAAAGTAGCCCAGATCCTCCAGAATTTTGATGGTTTTTGTTTTTCCAGCTCCGGAAAGACCGGTTACGATTAAAAGCGGTTTTTTCTCATTACTTTCCTTATTCATATACTTCATCCTGTCTAAACCAGATTTTTATTTCTCTCTCTGCTGTTTCATCGCAATCTGAAACATGAATCAGGTTTTGGATTGATCGATGTTCAATGTTCGCTATCTCATAAGAATCAGTTGAGTATAATCCTCTCAGGGTACCTGGCTCTGCAGACAACGGTTCTGTGGACCCAGCTAATTTCCGAAGATACTGAATCGCATTGGCTCCTTCTATCACAGCGGCGATGATACGATGATGACTCAAACCCTCAATCAGGAACCTGCGAATATCCTGACCAATCGCTATGGCTTCCGTTTCAGGTAATTCTTTATCCGGATGATTTCGAAGCCATCGTTTTCTCCCGGCATTGACTAACCAGGTATGATCAGCAGCGTAATGAGCTGAAATCAGATCTTCAGAGGGGCAGATCATTTTTAGTCCAATAATTTTTAAGCCGGTTGTCTCGATCAATTCCAAAAAGCGTCCCGTCAGTTTTCTTTCGACACAATCAGGTTTTAATAAAACCAGGCACTTTTCTTTGGGAGATTGGGTTTTAATTTCATTCATGATATACCTTCGCAGGAAGTTTTTTGTCTAAAACCAGTTCTACGCTTTCTGCAATCGCTGAAAGCTCCTCTTCACCGGGGTAAATCACGATGGGTTTGATCCAGCATAAATATTTTTTCAGTATTTGGTTGATGTACTCACTCTGGGCAATACCCCCTGTCAGGATGAGAGCATCCACAGTGCCCCTTGCTGCGGCATACATGGCGCCAGCTGATTTGCTGATCTGATAACACATCGCTTGTAAAATGATCTCAGCATGAGCATCACTGTTTTTTGCCATTTCTACCGCGTTTTTCACGGAATTCGTTCCTAAATGTGCCATCACGCCGCCATTGCCATACCAAAATTTCATCATCTCTTTTGTAGTCAGATCCTTTCCCCAATACATTTCAATAAAATCGGGAAGTGGAACGCCTCCGGCAGCTTCTGTGGAAAAGGGTCCATTTTGCCGGCTATCCTCAACATCTGTGATTCTACCATTCTGAACCAGATTCACGGTCAATCCGCCTCCCATATGGGCTACAATAAGCGTTTGCTGTGGTTCGATGATATTCTCTCGGACGGCTCTTCGGTAGCAGGCTTTAACATTCAAAGCGTGTGTCCGGCTTTTTCGAGGAACGGTTGGCAGTCCGGTGATTTTTGCCATATCGGGCAACTCATCCGTTGAGATCGGATCCACGATATAGCAAGTCTTACCGGTAGGCTGAGATAAACGGTATCCAATGACAGCAGCAAGGTTGGAGGCATGCCTGGCTTGTGTTTTTCCATTCAGGATATCTCCCACCATCAGTGTATTCACGGAGTATACCCCGCCCTCCATCGGTTTTAGAATTCCTCCGATAGCGCCAATAGCTGTTATTTGCTCTACACTGATCTGGTGTTTTTGTAAAGTTGACTGTATTGCCTCTTGACGATAAGTGATTTCTTGTTCAATGAGTGAAAGAGATCTCAGCTGGTCAGAAGGATGAGCGATCTCCTCTTTCCAAAGTAACTCCCGGTCATGGAACAAAGCCACTTTTGTTGAAGAAGAACCCGTGTTGATAACCAAAATAACATAAGTAGGTTGCATGTCTCCCCCTTATCGTCTGATTCATTATAGTATAGCACAGTTCAGGCTCCGGATTGGATCACACCACCACCCATCACCCTATCATCCTTATACAAAACCAGCATCTGTCCGGGAGTCACTGCAAAAATCGGTTCATCAAACAGCACTTCAGCAGAGTTTTCGTGAATGGTGACGGAACAAGGTTTTTTCTCTGATCGATACCGAACTCTGCCTGTACAACGTCTTTTCTTGGTCTTGGAAACCTCTTGAATATTATATACTGGATGAATGATCAACTTTTTCGAAAAACAGTCAGCTTTTCTACCCACCATCACTTCGTTTTGCTGCGGACGGAGAGCAAGTACATATAAAGGCTCAGGATGAGAGATCTGTAATCCCTGGCGTTGTCCAACGGTAAACTGATGAACACCGGTATGCTTTCCCAATATCTTCCCGTGAAGATCTACAATATTTCCGGATTGGTTGGGCAGATGAGACGAAAGGTACTCTACATAATGCCCAGCTACGAAACATAGATCCTCCGATTCTTTATACGTTTCCTGAATAAAATGATGTTGTTTTGCATATTGAATCACCTGCTTTTTCGTCAGTTCCCCAAGAGGAAACAGTACTTTTTCGAGTACTCTTTGAGGCAATGTGAATAAAAAATAGGATTGATCCTTGGTTTTATCAAAAGCCTCCTGAATATATAACCTATCTCTATAAGATTTGATTCTTGCATAATGCCCTGAAGCAACGAAATCAGCTTTCAACTCTTGAATCGCATAATCAAAGAACATACCGAATTTTATGGTTTTATTGCACATCACACAAGGATTAGGCGTAAAGCCCTCTTTATACGAATCAACGAAATAGCGGATCACAGATTGTTTAAATATGGATTGGACATCCAAAAGTTGACATGGAATCTTCAAATCATCGCAAATTGTCTGTACTTTTTTCCATCCAGATTCCTTGAGGGTGCTGTCTTTTCCGGGAAGTAAAAAATGGACACCTATAAGGCTATATCCTTGGTCTCGAAGTATTCTAGCAGAGATGGAACTATCTACGCCTCCACTCATCATCAAAGCAACGAATGAACTCATGAACCTTTGTCTTGTACAAAGGGCATGTCTACCGTGATAATGGTTCCTGATTCCGCTTTTGTTTTTGCATCTATGGATCCATTATGCCGATTGATGATCTCTTTGGATATGATCAATCCAAGCCCTATATGACTCCTGTTCCTCAGTATCAAGAGTTCAAATTCATCTAATGAGCAATCAAGCCGGGTTTTTTCTTCTTCCGGTAATCCGATTCCGGAGTCTTCAATGATAATTCTGGCAAAGGTAGCAAAATCGTTCGTCCGGATAATGATATGGCCTTTTTCAGTGTATCGAATCGCATTGTCGATCAGATTAATGATCACCTGACGCATTTTATCGATATCCATTTCTGCATTCGGCAACAAAGGTTCCAATTCCTCAATAATCCGAACATGGCTCTGGTTAATCCATGGTTTCAACAGAGATAAGCTTTCCTGGATCAGGCAATTATACGAATAACTCTCAAAATGCATCGTATTTTTGTTTTGACGAAGATTCTGGAACTCAAGCAAATTATTAACCATATGATTCAGTTTGTCTGCGTTTCGATGAGCGATATTTAGTACCTTTTTCTGTTCAGAATCAACGCTCTCGTTACATTCGGAATTCAGATAAGAAACTGCTTGTTTGATCACTGTTAAAGGAGTTCTGAGCTCATGAGAGATAGTGTTGATAAAATCAATCTTCATTGAAGCATTGTGTTTTAGGGAGGTAATGTCATGAAAAACTAATAATCTGCCGTACATTTTTTGTCCTGTAAAAATGAGAGGCAACGAAACCACTTCGATAAATTGTGACCCAAAGGATGATGTAAAATCTTCGCTGTATTTGATTTGTTTGTCCTCAATTAACAGAGGATGCTCTTCTGTCCATTGCGGAAACACCTTTAATAGGTTTTCGCCAAAAAGATCTGCTTTTGGGATTCCTTTCCAAGTAGCGAAAGCAATATTAGCATCAATAATTCGGTTATGACTATCTAGCACAACAATATAATCTTCCATCTGGTCAAAAATATTGCTTCTGGAAAAAGGAGTGATATCCAGCCAATCTATTCTAATGAAAAAAACTAAAAAAATGATACCTGCAATCGAATAAGCAAACACAATCATCGATTTATTGATCTGACCAATCAATCCGGTCCCAAGGAGACATTCAAACAAAGCCAATGCGATAAAACCAATGGATATGAATATCAGGATGTACCTTTTAATGGATTTTTCTTTCGAAAGTACAGATAAGAAATAGAATGTTCCGATGATAAACAAAATAATTGAATAGATAAAATGAACCCAGAACCAACCCTGGTATTGCACCCAAAGAAGCAGCCCATAAGCTGTTTTTGAAATGATTCTGTTGGAATACCAGAACGCATTGTACTCGTTTGTCCATATATTGAGTATGGTGATCATGGGAATGGTAAAAAACAAAGCTAAATCAGGGTTATCGAGTACTTGTTTATTCTTAGCATACGAGATGGCATAGAATAACCAAAGCATTGGCAACATCGTGACCAACGTATCAATAGTGTAATCGAGAGCGATCAACATCATTGAAGACCGAATGAACAAGTTGATACTGCTTAATAGATAGATTGCTCCTGAGAAAAAGAGCAGGTAAATAAAATATCGCCAGCCTGGATAAGATTTCTTTTTTAAGGTGGAATAAGCAAATGAAAAGCTAACAGCAGAGAGGATAAAAAACCACAACACAAGATAAGTATTCGCTGATTTCATACCACCTCCAAGCGAAAGAACACCTTGAAATCAATTTTCTGCTTTTCCTTAGCTTTCAGTTTACGCAAAAAAAGATAGGTTTCAATGTATTTTACCGGTAATTATTCCTTTACCCCCACCTGAAGCTCCCTGTTTTTTTAATGCTTCCAGTCGTTCGTCGGCATTTTCTCCGACTAATACAAAATATTGCTCTTCATTTACCAGGGTGCAAGATAATCCTTTCTTGGATAACATGGAGGCAAATATTTTCATGGAGGGAAGAGTTACCGGAAGATTGTCCCACTCAATGGTTTTTTCACCGAGGGGGATCAGATCAGCCAATTGCTTCCAGAACCATCGTTCCAGTTTTTGGTGCTGCTCAGATTCGTTCAACAAGGAATGCAATCGCTCTTCAACATCACCTGACAACCACGTCTTCAATTTCTGATCCCACTCCATATAGCTTTTTGCGATGTTTCCCAACCGAAATCCAGCCGCAAACCAGATTCGAACCGCACTTTTATTTTTTCGTTCTACTTGTAGAAAAGTAAAGCCACCCAGTTGGCCTGTAGTCTTGACAT
>JAQVYZ010000050.1 GCA_028708485.1 Caldisericia bacterium
AGGCTTTGGTGAAAAAAAGTACAGTAAATATGGCTTGGAGATACTATCCCTGATTAATGATGAATGGGAGCCGATTTCTTTATTTACGCCCTATGAATCAAAGGACACCTCTGAACGTGAAATACTGACCGTAAGTGATTTTCTCGATAAGGTGAACGCGACTATAAAACCGATCCAGGTTTTTGTCCAGGGAGAGATCACCGGTTTTAAAATTCAGAAACACCTGTATTTTTCCTTAAAAGACAAACGCGATGAGAGCGTTCTTCAGTGCTTTATGTGGGAAAAAGACTTTGAGATGACCCAGATTGAGCTGCAGGACGGCTTGGAAGTGATTCTGTATGGGTATCCCGAAATCTATAAATTGTCCGGGAAGATGACTCTAAGGGTAGCTTCGATTGAACTTGTCGGTGAAGGCGCCCTCAAAAAAGCCTATGATGCCCTGAAGAAAAAGCTGGATGCGGAAGGCTGCTTTGATATCGCCAGAAAAAAACTGCTTTCCGCTTATCCAGTCAGGCTAGGTGTGATTACCTCCAAACAGGGAGCCGTGATAAACGATCTGTACACCAATCTTGGCAAATTTGGTTACAAAATAGCGTTGTATGACTCCAGGGTCGAAGGAGCTTTGGCTGTCCGGGAACTCGTGAAAGCCATCCGGTATTTTAGATCCAAACCGATTGACCTTCTGATTGTGATTCGCGGAGGCGGCAGTCTGGAGAGCTTGCAAGCATTCAATAACGAAACATTGGTGAAGTCAATCCTGGATTATCCGGTCCCGGTGATTTGCGGTATTGGTCATGACAAGGATGTCCCGCTGTTCTGCCTGGCAGCCGACATGTCTGTTTCTACCCCAACCGCTGTCGCTCGTGAGATCAACCGTACATGGGAGAATGCCATCCAACGATTGGACTTTTACCAGACTCACCTGATGAGCCAGTTCAGCAAATCAATTCACAGAACAAGAGAGATATCTGAGAAAACGGTCAATTGGAGCATGGTCTATCATCAGAGATTAAAGCACACCGACTCTTCCCTGCAAAACCTGATCTCTCATTTCCTGAGTAAAATTTCTTTCACAATCAAGCATTGTGAAAAAGACTTAAAAATAAGCTCGGACCTTCTCTGGAAACATTTTAAAAGTTCCCTGGAGGCAATTGGAAATAAGTTGACTCAGTTTGAAAAAGAACTGCAGAACAATAATCCTGAAAGACAGCTAAAACTCGGCTATAGCCTTCTTTTCTCAAAGAACCGTATCGTAAAATCAGTCAACCAGCTTCAACCAAATGATCCCATTCAAATCCAGCTTTCGGATGGAAATGTCCATGCAAAAGCGGAGGAGATTATTAAAAAGGAGACATGATGGAACCAACGAATTTAACGGAAATATTGAAAGAACTGGAAAAAATCAATTCCTGGTTCGATCAACAGCAGGAAATTGATGTGGAACAAGGCTTGGAAAAGATCAGGGAGGGAATACGCCTCGTTAAAGCAAGCAGAACCAGATTAAAAGAAATCGAGAATGAGTTTGAAGAAATCAAAAAAGAGCTTGTGGAAGACAATACGCCATTACCGAATGATATCAACTGACTCATCAGGCAGTTCGATCTCCCATTCGTATAATGACATATCAATTAAACCTTCAGCGTTAAATGATACCGCTTCCTTCTCCAGCATTTCTCGCTGTGAGATACCTTCAATCGAACGGTCATGAAAAGGGATATCTCCGGATTTCTTCACGACGCGGTGCCAGGGAAGACCGGACGGGCACTGATGCATAGCCCAACCGATCATACGAGCGCTTTGAGGACTGCCCAGAAAACGGGCGATCTGTCCGTAACTTAGCACTTTCCCTTCTGGTATCAGGGCAACAATCTCATATATTCTTTGGTAAAATTCGCTCATCAATTTTAAAAAGCTTGATTCAGGGTCCCATCAGGTGATTTCCAGTAAGGTGCCCAGCATAAAGCCGCTAAGTGGACAGTGATATCCGTTTTTTTAGGTTTGATACTGACATTTTCCAGCTGTTCGGTAGACGCATCCATTTTCGAGCTTATCAGCTCCATATCTTTTTGCATCTCCACTTCGAGTTCTTTCAGCTTCTGCGTCATCACCTCAACCGTTTCTTTTGCTCTGTTCACATCCTGGGTCTCTTTCATCGTTCGGCTTGCATTCCTGGCGGTAGTAGTAGCTCTTCCCACCGTTCCGGTTCCGGAAGTTTTCCTCCCCAGAATTGCCCCTAAAATAGTGGCGCCAACCGAAATAGCTGTCTGCACCCCCTGTTGTTTTACCTGCTCTTTTTCTCGTTCCAGTGTTTGAGTGGATTTTCGTATTTTTTCTTCCAGGGAAGCCTTCTTGGCAGCATATTTATCCCTGAGATCTTCTAAAGCCTGATCTCTCTGCTCCCTGACCTGTTGTGTCATGCGTATCCTGAAGTCTCTCTCCTCTTCATTCGGATTGGATATCACTTTCGTACTCGGGCTTTTCCAAAGTGTAACTTGCTGGCTTCGGTATAACCACTGGAGAGCTTCTTTTTTCAGGTCGTTATCAGCACCGGATTGGCTAAACAGAGAGGGAAGCTCTCCAAAAATAGCCTGATCGGCAGGCGCTTTTTCCAAATCTTCAATCGCTACCGCACTTTGCATGGCATTGTCCCATTTGATCGGTAAGGGATCATTTTTTACGGGTATCAGATAAGAAATAGGTTTGTTTTGTTCAATATTGGCTTTTGGTTCTGAAAAAACGATCTGACCGTGGATCAGCACAGTAGGTTGATAGGCCAGGGTCTGACCAGCCACCGGTTGAGATCGTAATGGAATATACCACTGCGGAAGCTCATTCTTCAGGACTGGTTTTTGAGATGCCTGTTTCCCGATAGCAGCAGTCATGGTACTCATGCCGGTCGTATTGGTGGTTTTTGATACTGGCATGGACGCCTTATAGGGGTCCATCAATACTTTGATCTGCTGACGGGTTAACGGTCCTCTCAGGTATGACATCGCCCATCGTGTTTCAAATACAACGGGTTCCTCTTCATGAATGTTGTGCATCAAGAAAACACAGTTGGAAAGCCCTGCTAACAACTGCTCCATTTTCGATCGGTTAAAGTTCGAACCGGACGTCACCGCCGCACCTTCCAAACCATCCAACACCCGGGCTTTGTCGCGATCTGTTTGCAGTCTGCCAATCAGCCAGGTACCGGTATTCGCCAGCCCTTTATAATCCAAATCGACAGGATTTTGAGTCACCAGCACCATGCCCACTCCATACGCTCTGGCTTGCTTCAGCAAAGTCAGCATTGGTGTCTTGGAGGGTGGATTCGCGACTGGGGGGAAAAATCCATAAATCTCATCCATATAGACAATAGCCCGTAAGCTGGTTGTGCCGGATTGCATTCTCATCCAGCCGATAATCTGGTTTAAAAGCAGGGATACAAAGAACATCCTCTCGGAATCATTCAGATGGGCGATCGAAAAAATGGAAACACGAGGCTTCCCTTTCTCGGTAAATAAAAGCTTATCAATATCGAGCGCTTCACCTTCCAGCCATGTGCTGAATCCCGGTGCTGCTAAAAGATTATTCAACTTCATCGAAAGTGTGATTCTTTCTTGCGCGGGATAAAACACATCCAGATCCATCACGCCCACTTTGGTGAATTCCGGAGTTTGAATATAAGTGATCAGGGAAGCGATATCCAAGTTCTTATTCTCCTTCCAGCTGTTCCATAAGATGGAAGAAAGGAGGATATGCTCTTTGCTTTGAATAGGGTCTGCTTGAATGCCGATCAATCCGAGCAAGCTGGTCACCGTCGTATTAATTCTCTCTCTTAGCAATTCATCATCGTCAATTATCACTTTATTGGGCGCTTCAAAAGATTTTAGTATGGAGACAGGGATGCCTGCCTGACTACCGGGGGTATAGATCGCATAATCCGCATTTTGTTTTAGTTTTTCAATCCTATTACCGTCCTGCCCCCATAAGGCCAAACCATTCTTCCACATCTCAGCTTGTTGTTTTGCATACTCCTCGATGGAGAGATTCTTCTTCTGGGCATCAGATTCATTCACCCAGGGAATAAAATCCTCTGCCTGAAGATTGGAAAATTGTAAGAGCAGGTTGGTTAAATCTCCTTTCGGATCGATCACAATGGATGGTATGTTATCCATCACAGCTTCCTCTAAAATATTCACACATAGACCTGTTTTCCCGCTGCCGGTCATACCAACGCAAACCGCATGCGTTGTCAAGTCTTTGGAATCATATAATAATAGTCCCTCTAGTGGTTCTTTCTTTGAAAGATCATACGGACGACCAAGATAGAATGCGCCTAATTTCTCAAACTCCATGTGCAACCTCCTGGATTTTGTTGTGCTCCTATCACTAAATAGTAAATCCCCCTCCCCATTTGTCAACATTTCACTTTAGGACAGGGGACAGTCCCTTGTACCAAAAATGGGAATTGGTATACTAAGAGAAAACTCTTTTGAAGGTGGGTATTTTGCCAAGAAAGCCAAGATTGCCAAGCGAAAGTGGAATCTATCACATCATGACAAGAGGTAATGAACAAAAAGATATCTTCCGTGATGATGAGGATAAATCAGTTTTAATCAATATTTTGCATCAAAAAAGAATGAAAACCAACACTGCATTCTCCGCTATTTGCATCATGAATAATCATTTGCATTTATTGGGAAAGTTCGATCCGTTATCCGATTTATCTACCTATATGAACAAAGTGAACACCAGTTATGCAAGTTATTACAACAAGAAATTCATGCGAATCGGTCACGTTTTTCAGGGTAGATACAAAAGTGAAGCCATCAAGAATGAACAACAATTTCTTGCCTGCGTCCGCTATATTCACAACAATCCTGTAAAAGCCAAGATTGTTCAAAAACCCGGCGAGTATCGATGGAGCAGCTTTACTGACTATACCAGTATATCTGGAATGTTTCATGATTTGGTTGACACGCAACCCGTCTTGTCTATCTTTTCACTTAAAAATGAAACTGCTTTAAAAGAATTTAAACAGCATTCGAGCAACAAAAACCTGGATACTTTTATGGATTGTCAAGAGATAGGTTCAACGATAAATAAATCAATCCTTACGTGTTCACAAGCGAACCAGTTTTTACTTGACTTTTTGCATCAAATGAAACTGGATCTTACTGATCTGCATAAGTTTGAACATATCAAAAAAAGAAAACATCTGATTCACCAGCTGAAAGAGAAATCTAACCTGTCCATTCGTCAGATCGCTGAATTGCTGAATATAAATAAAAATTCCGTTACCAAAGCATTATAGATTTTTGGGACAGGGGACAGTCCCCTGTCCCAATTTTTTTATTCAAACATATAGGAGGAGAAAATGGGATCAGAAAAGTTGTATGCATTACCTGAACTCGAGTATGGATATAACGAGCTGGAACCGTATATCTCAGAAGAACTTCTGAGATTGCACCATGACAAGCATCATGCGGCTTATGTAAAGGGCGCCAATGATATCTTGCAGAGAATCGATAAAAGCAAAATCGAAAATACAGATTTTGATACTAAGTCCACCTACAAGGAGCTCTCGTTCCACATTGGCGGACAACTGCTTCACTCGTTTTTTTGGAAGAACATTGCCCCTTCCGGAAAAGGCGGTGGAGACGAACCTACCGGTATTATCACCGATGTGCTCAATGAAGAGTACGGCTCTATCCAACGATTTAAAAAAATATTTACACAAACTGCGATGAGCGTCGAAGGATCCGGATGGGCAGTACTGGCATATTGTAAAATCCTGAACAGACCGATTATGATGCAAATCGAGAAGCATAATGTCAATATTATCCCTACCTTCAAAATTCTCATGGTCCTTGATGTGTGGGAGCATGCTTATTACGTTGATTACAAAAATGACAGAGGAAGATATGTAGAAGCATTTTGGAATATTGTAAACTGGGATGATGTTAATAAACGCCTTGATTACATCCTAAAACATTGATTCTTATTTTTGGGACAGGGGACTGTCCCCTGTCCCAAAAATAAATGATTCAGGAAGAGTGAAATGCTAATCGAAACCGTTAGATTGGTCATACGACCTTTTCAAGCAGATGATTGGGCAAATGCTTTGGAGTACCTAACTGATCCAGTAGTCATGCACTACATCCCTCTTGGTGTTATGGATAAAAATCAGGTAATTGATTTTGTTTCAGAAGAACCTAACGAAAAGTCAGAGTGTTTTGCGATTGAGTTGAAATCAGATAAGAAAGTAATCGGACAGGTGATTTATCATCCATGGTTTGCAAAGGACACTTTTGAAATTGGTTGGATTATCCACCCCGGTTATCAAAAAAAAGGTTACGCCACTGAAGCTTCCAAAGCTGTTATTCGATATGGTTTTATAGAACAAAAACTCCACCGTATCATTGCCACTTGTCAGCCGGATAATCCGTCATCATGGAAAGTAGCTGAGAAAATCGGAATGCATCGGGAAGGTTTCTTCCGACAAAGCATTTATACTGAGCATGGGATATGGTGGGATGAGTATTTTTATGCCATATTAGTGAATGATTGGAGTCAGAATGATTGAAAAAAATGAATATACTGGTTTTTTTGCAGAATTTTACGATCGTTTGCATGAAAGTGATGATGATATCAATGCTTATATTCAATTTGGTAAGAAATATGGGCATCGAATACTGGAATTAGGAAGCGGAACAGGGAGGATACTAATCCCTTTAGCCAAAGCAGGATGTATAGTAACTGGTTTAGAATTCTCCCAGGATATGATCAATATTGCAGTACAGAAGCTCAATAAGGAATCCCTTCCAACGATCGAAAGATGTACCATACTAAATGGAGATGCCACAAACTTTTTACTGGATCAAGTTTTTGATTTAATCATCGCACCATGTAATTTTATCAATCACTTCCCAACATTCGAACAATTAGAACTTATGTTCTCATGTGTTAAAAAACATATGACAGCATCTACTGTTTTGGTCGTAGACAATAGTGTGCCTTCTTTACAAGCCTGGATTGAAACGAATGGAAAAGAAGAAGTTTTTGAATTTGATGGCCCAGACCGAGATAAGAAAATAATTGATCGTTTTACTGCCAGTTTT
>JAQVYZ010000051.1 GCA_028708485.1 Caldisericia bacterium
AGCGGTTCTACTCGTCGCGCCATAAGTGACAATGATTGTTTTAGCATTAGGATTAATGATCTCTATTTCAAATAATTCATCCACATGTTTCTCAATTTTTCTACTCAATCGTTTTATCAAAGGCTCTCCGATTTTAGGAATCGGGGATTGGAATCCATCTTCCCTATGAGTCATTCCGGTAATGCTGGTACCAAATCCATCCCCAAGGTTGCCGATAATGGAAACATCATCATCAAAAGTACCATACGGCAAATAAGGTTTATCAGCGGTAGTTACTGGTTTTTTTCGTTCGATTAATTCCACTTTCTCGTTGAAATCAATCTCAACTTTCTCACGCATATGTGTAATCGTCTCGTCGGTTAAAAGAATCACCGGGTTTCTATATTTTTCTGCTAAGTTAAAAGCTTTAATCGTATCATAATACATTTCTTCCACAGAATCAGGACATATGACAATCATAGCATGATCACCGTGAGTACCCCAGCGTGCTTGCATGACATCACCCTGTGAACCCTTGGTGGGATCACCGGTAGAAGGTCCTCCCCTCATCACATTACAGATCACGATAGGCGCTTCTGTCATACAGGCATACCCAATCCCTTCCTGCATTAAAGAAAAACCGGGACCGGAAGTGGCTGTCATTGATTTGGCTCCGGCTAGTGAAGCACCGACAATACTAACGATACTGGCGATCTCGTCCTCCATCTGCATAAAGATCTTTTTGTCTTTTGTCAGTAAAATGGATAACATCTCTGCAATTTCAGTGGAAGGAGTGATGGGATATCCTGCAAAATAAGAAAGACCAGCTTTCATTGCCCCCTTAGCACATGCTTCAGCACCTTGTAAAATATCAACCGTTTTACTCATTTTCTTTTTCTACCTCGATTGCAAAATCAGGACATACATTTTGGCACATCAAGCAAACAATACATTGGTCCAGGTGGTCAACCAGAACCTCATCTGCAGCATTTTGGGAATAAACCTGTTTTGGGCAAATCGTGACGCACAAACCGCAACGTTTACATCTTTTTGTATTTATAACGATGTTTTTCGCTTTCAAAAAATATCTCCTTTAAAAAAATCCAAAATAAAAAAATCAAACTCAATGTAATACAGAAAACCTTTTTTGTCAAATTGAATGCGTCAAATGAAACTTTTTCAAAAATAATCGTATTATTATTATTAATGCACAGCTAATCTTGAAACATCATTAATTTTTACTACATGGACGTTGCTTTCAAAATAATCTTTCAATTCATCCATATGAGTGATGACAATTATTTTTCTGAAATCATCCCGTATACGGTTTATACACTCAACAAATCGAAGCACACTCTCGCCATCCTGTGTTCCAAATCCTTCATCAATAAACAATACAGATAGTTCAAATCCTGAATGGTTTGCTAAAATATGCGATATCGCTATTCTAATTGCGATATCAACCTTAAACTTCTCCCCTCCACTGAATAATTCATAGGTTCTGATGTTACCTTCGTTCGAGATCTCAATATCAAGTGTTTCTCGAAATTGACCTTTCTTAGTGATCGAGAAAACCTTGAAGAATACCTGCAATTTGCCATCTGATATGATATCTAGGATAGAATTAGCTCTAATCTCAATTTCCGGGAGAGCATTCTCAATAATAAAAGCTGGAATACCATTTTTGCTAAATATTTCACCGGATTTTTGTAATAATTTTTCCTCATAGAGTAACGATTCATTCTCTTTCACTTTCTGGGCTAATTCAACATCCAAAGCATTCACATTCACCAGATTCTGGTTTAGTTTTGCGTGTTGGATGACCAACTGCTCTCTCTCTTCTTTTTTTGTCTCTATGATTGCATTTGTATTGGTGATGCTCTCTTGGACTTTAGCTACTTCCTCAACATCCACGGATATCTGGTTCAGTTCTTCCTGTAACCTCGTTCCCTCTTGATTTGAATTAATAATTTTTTCATTGATTTTATTAATTGCAGAAGTAAGCAACTGCTTTTGGTTAATCTTCTCACTTAATAGTTTCTTCTCACTTTCAAAATACTGAAAATTCTCGATGTTTCTTTTAATTTCTTTGTGCAACACCGGATCATAGGTTATATCAAACAGGTCTTTCTCTAGTTCTTCTAGCTTTATTCGCATTTCTGAACAATATTTTTTGGTTTCCAGGGTACGATTAATTTTAATCAATGCAGCACTAATAAGAGGTAATTTTTGTTCCGCTTCAATCGCTTTTCCCAATTGAGCATGTAATTCACCAAGTGAACGCAATACATTGGCTTCAGTGCTGACTCTTAAACAATAATCTGTGTATTTCTTGTCTAAGGTTCGGATTTGTGTTTTCAGATAATCAATTTTTTCGTTTACACGTTGTATCTCGCTGATTAACTGGGATTCATTGACTTTTATGGAGTAAATCTCCTCGTTTAAAGAGCGTATTTGTGCTTTTGCAGATAATAATACCGTCTTTTTTTCAGTAAATTCATTTTCCAGAAGCGCATCTTCTTCCATCTGTTTCTTTTTTTTGCCTAGGTTCTCTATCTGCAACTTTACTTCATGGCTTTTTTCAAGATTCAACTGAATCGATTCCTTTTTCTGATCAAGTTCTCTTTTATAGTTCAAGACTAGCTCGGACTCTCTGCTTAAGGTTAAGGGAGTACCACATAGAGGACATCTTTTCGTACTGTTCTCTTTAAGAAGGATAGCTAATTTTTCGTCTAAATCAGTGATAATCTTTTTTGTCTCATCTATCTGGTTTTGGTAGATATCAATTTTCGACATCTCTTTTCGCATTTCATCGTTTAATATTTCTAACCGTGCTTTGCTCTCTTTGATCTTTTTTAACTGAGCATCAATAATCGTTTCATCGCGAATAATACCTTCCAAATAATAGATCTTCTTGGATAATTCTTCCTTCTTTGATTTCACGGCGAC
The DNA here is from genome assembly GCA_028708485.1 of Caldisericia bacterium. Lineage (GTDB taxonomy): Bacteria > Caldisericota > Caldisericia > UBA6126 > UBA6126 > UBA6126. The sequence continues at coordinate 2,929 of JAQVYZ010000051.1, forward strand.
TAAATTCAATCGCATTTCATTGACTTTATTCTCCAGGGTAGCTTTTTCGATCTGAGTTTCAGTTTTGACTTTCTCAGCTTCATCTTTTAAAAATTTTGTTCGTTCCAGCTCTTTTTGTTCGTTTTGTAATTTTTGTATGTTCAGATTAATTTCTAAAAGGTTACTTCTTTCAGATAAGTAAATACTCTCTTCTTTTTCTAGCTCCACCTTCTGTAATTTTAATTTATGTTCCTCTTCAGCAATTTTTTCCTTAATTTCAACTACTCTTTTTTCGATTCGGGTTCTTGTTTCAAAGTCCTCATTCATCTTTTTATCTTTGTTGAAATACGCCATTAATCTCTGATAACCTGTTTCAATTTCATGCTGCATGATGATAATTTTTTGAGCTTCGTCTATTTGCTTTAAATACTCTTGTTTTTCACTGGTCAGCGAGGCAATGTTAGTGTTTTCTCTCTCAAGCCTCTCTAAAAGATTCCTCTTTTTCTCTAAGGCAATTTCCATCTTTTTAATTTTGTCTCGTTTCGATTTTGTGATGCTATTCAACTCAGCTAGATCTTTATCATACTCTTTGATCTGGTTTTGCAGGATTTGCAGATCATTCTCAATATTGGATTTCTGGGATAACTTCTCCTGGTTTACATCAATAAAATGTCTTAGGAGATCCATCTCTTTTTGTACAATTTTTTTTCTTTCTTGTGTTTTATCACGAAGCTTTTCATAGATATCCAGCTGTAAAATTTCAGACAGAAGCATTTTCCGCTCTGAAGGGTCTTTTTGGGTAAACGCATCCGCCTTTCCCTGCATAATAAAAACAGAGGAGGCAAAGAGCTCATAATTGACTTTAATGATAGAATTGATTTTTTCCTGGGTTAATTTATTGGTGGATCCCATAATGGAAACCCACTTATCATCGAGATTGATATAAAGCTCAAGCTCTGTCAGCTCCTGCTTTTTATCCCGCTTTCGAATCACCTTATACAGCTGGTCATTCATCTCAAAATCCAGCTCTACTTTACAGAACGATTCTCCTGAAAAGATAAGCCTATCAGCATTATCTCCGCTTTTACTGGTACCCCTTGCCACGCCAAACAACGAATAAGTTATCGCATCTAAAATAGAAGATTTTCCCGCTCCATTAAGACCAGTAATGACAGCAACGTGAAATGAAGAAAAATCAATCGTGGTTTCTTCTCTGTAGGAAAGAAAATTCTGTAATTTTATGCAAATAGGTATCATTCAGCTTCAATCTCCGATAAGAGCGATTCGGTCAACTTAATTATCTCCGTCTCATTTTCTTTCAGGTAGGGGTCGTCCACATTAAAAATATACTTTTTTAAGGATTCCAAAGGAGTAATCTCATTATTTAGTTCCTGGATTCTTGATTTACTGACTCTTTTCCGTTCATATTTAAACGAAGCGATAAAATACACGTACAGAGAAACCTCTCTGCGCAATTTCTGTTCATCAAAACTGGATTCAGATTCAATAATGATCTTAACAATGTCCTTCTCATGTTGATTGTTACCTAAGTGTTGTAATAATTTCTGAATACAGTCGTTTTCATCCTTAGCTTCGATCTGTATGGTGACTAATTTTCTCTGACCGGGAATGTTATGAAATTTTGGTTTGATTTTCTTTTCTGTCATCTCAATTTCATAGAAGCCATGTTCAAAATCTGATTCTCCAAAATCTAAGGAATCGATGCTACCGCTATACGCTATCACAGGATAATTTGTTTCTGTTATCAGCTGCGGTTTATGGATATGCCCCAATGCCACGTATTGAAATGGCGTTTTATAGAAAATCTCTTGATTGACATAGATCTCATTCCCAATCATTGCAGGCCGCCAATTCTGATACACTGCTTCCCGTAGAGTAAGATGCGATAGCAATACCGAAGGTATTTTCGGGTCAATCTGAGAGCTAAACTCTTGTATTAATCTTGAAAAAATGAAAGAGGCATATTCTTGTTTCGTTTTTTCTTGGATGGAATAATTCAGGAAGTACTCATTCAACACATTCTTTTCAAGATAAGGAAGGCCTAATATCTGAATATTTCCGCTTTTCGTGGGAATGGTAATTAATTTAGGCTCATCAAATACAAAAATATTCGGTACTTTTAATTCTTTAAATATCTGTAGGGATGAGATTCTTTTTAAAGCAAGCAACGAGTCATGGTTACCAATTAATAAAGCTACAGGTATATTGGCTTCACTGAGCCGGGTTAAACGTTTCGCAAATTCATTTTGGACATAGATACTCGGTTCTCTCTGGTGATATATATCGCCGGATATAATAAACAGATCTGATTTTTCTTGGATAGCCTTCTGGATGATAAAATCCAAAGATCTGAAAAAATCCAACAATCTTGAATTAATCAATGTTTCAGAATCCTGCCTGCCGTAATTCTCTATGCCGATATGCAAATCAGCAGTGTGTATGATGTTCATTCCATCTCATCTTCTGCTTTAGACTTTTTTTGGAAGTTGGCTGATAAGTTATAATTTTTCTGGTCTGCTTCTTCAATGGTAATCTGGATTTTTCGCTTATCGATATCTAAGAACTTCGAAACAATATTGCCCAACTCTTTTTTTAAAACTCTGATACTTCCAGATGATAAAAGCTCCCTATCCTTTGAAATAACATTTTTTAATCTCTGGGTTGCAGTTTTTCCACTAGCCATTTTGATTCCTCATTTCTTTAGTGTAAAGGATTTTTTTACTTTATTCCATAAAGATTCAGCTTTGATACTATCTTCTATCATGAATAGTTCTTCGCTAGAAAGCTGTTTTGCGATATGTAAAAATAACTCCCCTAACTTCGATTGCGTTTGATAAGCAAAAGGTTTTCCTTGGTTTGCAGAAATCACTACAAAATAATCCTCCGGAATCACCCCTAATAGGGGTATATCCAGAATCTCCTGGATTTCTTCAGGAGAAACGATCTCTTTCTTTTTCAATAATTCTGTATTCACACGGTTGATAATCAGATAAATCGGTTTGATCTTTTTTTGCTCCAAAATGCTAATCACACGGTCAGCATCGCGGATGGAAGAGACTTCCGGGTTCACCACCACAATTCCCTGGTTCGCATCTTTCATGGATAACCTGAATCCATACTCTATACCAGCGGGAGAATCAATTAGCACATATTGAAAACGTTCTTTTAAGGATTGAATCAAATCGGAGAAATCATCCTTTTGGATATCTTCCTTAAAATGTGATTGTGAAGCAGGCAAGAGACATACAGGTGTCTTGCTTCGCGTATCTTTCACTAAAGCATCCTCTAATGTGCACAATCCTTTTGAAACATCCAGAATATGGTATTTCACTTTCCTTTCGATGCCCATCACAAGATCCAGATTGCGTAAACCAATATCAGCGTCTACCATAACCACACTAAATCCAAGTTGACTTAACGAGATACCTAGATTAGCGGTAATCGTTGTTTTTCCGACTCCACCCTTTCCAGATGTGATTACAATTGCTTCTCCCATTTGTCCTCTTTCAATCGAAGAATGTTGACTGCATTTTGATTGCAATAAATAATGGACGCATTAAGTATATCCGATTCCATCAGCATCGACTCAGGTAGATCGATTGAATTAATACTCAAGCGATTAGGTTGTAAACCGGAAGAATACACAAAAGCTCCTTCGCTTGCATTCTGAATGATCACGTCTCCTTTTATTTTCCCCGTAACAATCACCGGACCTGATGATTTGAGTATTGCGCCAGGATTGATGTCTCCGTGTAGTATTACCGGTGAAGCGGTATTAATCTCTTCCCCGGCGCGGAGCGAATGGTTAATAATTAAAAAAGGCTGCGAAGAAAGCAAGCTCTTATTCATCGCCGGTGAAGTGATTATATCCGGAAGATCCGGCTCTAATTGGGAAGCATTCAAAATAGAAAATTTCGTCTTATCACGGACCATCTTCCGAATCATCCCTAACTCGTCTTGATCCAAAAAACGGTCTTTTCCTTTGATAAATAAACCCATATCACTAATAAATTTTTTCTCTTTTTTTAACTTTTGAATTAGTTTTT
>JAQVYZ010000052.1 GCA_028708485.1 Caldisericia bacterium
TTCAATAAGGTGAGTTTTCGTTTAATAATCTGAAAATGCTGAAATAATCCTAAAGAATCATCCACCGTCATTTCCAATATGTCATATATCGAATAATTCTTGAATTTTACCTCGAGTGTTTCCCGGTTAAACCGTTTTCCCTCACAAACCTCGCAAGGTACGTACACATCTGGTAGAAACTGCATCTCGACTTTTTTTACACCATCGCCCTGGCAAGCTTCGCACCTTCCCCCTTTCACATTAAAACTGAATCTTCCCTGCTGGTATCCTTTCATCTTTGACTCGGGAAGCATAGCGTAAAGACTTCGGATTTCAGTCCAAAGCCCGATATAAGTGGCAGGATTCGAACGAGGCGTTCTACCGATGGGGCTCTGGTCCACAATGATAACACGCGATATATGCTCTATGCCTTCCAGCGAAGTATATTTTCCGGGTATCTCTTTGGAACGGTACAATGCCTTTGCCAACGCTTTGTATAATATATCATGAATTAAGGTGCTTTTCCCCGACCCCGAGACACCTGTGATACATATCATCGTTCCTAATGGAAAAGAGACGTTCACAGACTGTAGATTGTGCTCTTCTGCTCCTGTGAGAAGCAACTGCTTTCCATTCCCTTCGCGGCGTTTTTCCGGTAAAGGTATCTGCTCCTGTTTGTTCAAATATTGTGCGGTGATAGATCGTTTACATTTCAAGAGCCCCTGAAAAGAACCTGCATAGATGATCTCTCCGCCATGACGACCGGCACCGGGACCGACATCCACAATGTAATCTGCTTTTCGCATCGTTTCCTCGTCATGTTCCACGATAATCAAAGAATTACCAATATCCCGCAAATGAACCAGGGTAGTCAGCAGTTTATCGTTATCTTTTGGGTGTAATCCGATGCTGGGTTCGTCCAGAACATAAAGCACACCCACCAACCCTGATCCTACCTGAGAAGCAAGCCTAAGCCTTTGTGCCTCCCCCCCGGATAGTGAACCGGAAGAACGGCTTAAGGTCAGGTAATCTAATCCAACATCGATAATGAATTGTAATCGAAGCGTGATCTCTTTGATCACCCGTTCAGCAATGATTTTTTCTGTTGGTGTCAGTAATAAATTCTGGAAAAACTGTTGTATGATCCGGAGTGAATAGCTGGTTAGTTTATGAATGTCTTTTCCTTGGATGGTAACTGCCATCGCTTCTTTTTTCAGTCTGCTGCCATTGCATTCAGGGCAAGTTTTTCGCACCATCAACTTTTCATACTCAAATCTAGCCATGTCCGATCCGGTCTCCCGATAACGTCTCTCGATCATCGGAACTAAGCCTTCAAACCGTTTCTCACCATAAAAAACAGCCTTCCTGGTCTCTTCTTTCAGTTGTTCGAAAGGAATATCTTTTGTTTCTCCATGGTAATTCAAGATCTTCACGATAAAGCGCATAGAATAATTGTCTATATAATTCCGAAAACCGGGAACCTGGATCGCTCCCTCTCCCACAGATAATGCCGGATTTGGGATGATCATGGCAGGATCCACTTCATTGATGAAACCTAAGCCATCACAGGATTGACAAGCACCAAAAGGGCTATTAAACGAAAATAGTCTTGGTTCAATTTCAGGAATATTGATTCCGCAATCAGGACATGCAAAATTCTCTGAAAATAGCATGGTTTCCCACTTCTCCTGGTCATTTTGCACCAACACCTCTACCAGTCCTTTTGTCATTTGCAAGGCTTGTTCCATAGAATCAACGATGCGGGATTTTTCACCCATCGAGACCCGAAGTCTGTCCATAATAACCGAAATAGAATGCTTTTCTGTCTTTTTTAACGGAATATCCTCATCCAAATCGTATGTATTCTCATCCGCCAGGACTCGAACAAATCCTTTTTTTCGAAGGTCTACCCACATCTGCTTGAATTCGCCTTTTTTTTCTCTGACGATGGGTGCCAATATTTGGATTTTCCGGTTCATGAATTGTTCCATGACGATATCGATCATCTGATCAATGCTCTGACGTCTGATCTCTTTGCCGCACGAAGGACAATGGGGAATGCCGATCCTGGCATACAATAAACGAAGGTAATCATAAATCTCTGTCATGGTGCCGACAGTGGACCTGGGATTTCGACTGCCTGAATGTTGGGTAATAGCAATAGTAGGAGACAAGCCCTCAATCTGGTCGACATCAGGTTTGCGCATCTCTCCGATGAATTGCCTGGCATAAGAGGATAAAGATTCCAGGTACCGTCTTTGTCCTTCAGAATAGATCGTATCAAACGCGAGAGAGGATTTACCCGAACCCGACAAACCGGTTACCACAACTAACTTATCCCTGGGAATGTCAACCTGAATATTCTTCAGGTTATGAACCCGAGCTCCTCGAATGCGAATCCAATTATCAGCCATACGCGTTATTTATGATCAGAATAGGTTAATGCAGCTTTGATAAAATGACTAAACAGGGGTTCCGGTCTAGTTGGTCTGGATATCAATTCAGGATGGAACTGACACCCGATGAAAAATGGATGTGAGGGTAGTTCTAAGATTTCAACTAAATTCTTCTCAATGTTCATGCCGGAGAACACCATTTTGGCATTTTCGAATCGTGGTTTAAAAGAATTATTGAATTCAAACCGGTGACGGTGACGTTGTCGGGTCTGTTCTGATTGATAGATCTGATGAGCCAATGTATTCGGAAGAATTTTGACATCTATCCCCCCTAAACGCATAGTAGCTCCTTTATCCTTGATGGTACGCTGTTCCGGCATCATATCAATTACCGGATAAGGAGTACCCGGATCAAATTCGGTAGAATTGCTATGAGTCAATCCCAATACGTGCCTGGCGTAATCCAAAACCGCTATCTGGAGACCTAAACAGACACCAAGATAGGGAATCTTTTTCTCCCGCGCATATTTGGAAGCCAGCACCATTCCTTCTATTCCGCGTTTTCCGAATCCACCGGGAACTAGGATACCATCCATCCCTGATAAAACCTCTTCGGGAGATTTATTCTCAATGTCCTCAGAATTGATCCAATGTATTTGCACTCTCGCCATATTTGGATTTTGTGCATGTTTTAAAGCTTCAGTAAAGGATATATAGGCATCACACAAAGAGATGTATTTACCTACCACGCCAATATGAACGATTCTGTTCACATTGTTCATGATATTGACCATTTTTTCCCACTCTTCCAGGTTGGACTTCTTCTTTTCCAGGCCCCAAAGTTCCATTAAAGCATCACAAACTCCCTCTTCTTCCATTTTTAAGGGAACTTCATAGATATTCGCAACGTCTAATACAGAAAATACATGATTTTTCGGGACATCGCAAAATAACGATATCTTTTCCCGAATATCCTGGCTAACGGGTATATCAGACCGGCAAGCGATAATATCAGGACGGATACCCACTCTGCGTAATTCAGCGACAGAATGCTGGGTTGGTTTTGTTTTTAACTCATCGGTTGCATGTAAATGAGGCAAATAGGTCAGGTGAATAAACAGGACATCCCCCCTGGAATGTTCAATCTGAAACTCACGGATCGCTTCCAGGAAGGGCAAGCCCTCAATATCTCCAATTGTTCCGCCAATCTCAGCAATAATTACATCGGGCTTGGTTTTCTCCTCCAACTCAACAATCCTGTCTTTGATCTCCTTAGTCAGGTGAGGGATTACTTGAACCGTAGCTCCCAGAAAATCGCCTCGCCTCTCCTTTTCAATCAATTTGGAGTAAACAGATCCGGAAGTAGCGTTGCTTAGATGAGTCAGGTTTTCATCCAGAAACCGTTCATAATGACCTAAATCAAGGTCGGTCTCTGCACCATCGTCGGTTACAAATACCTCGCCATGCTGGTAGGGATTCTGTAATCCGGCATCGACATTCAAATAAGGGTCAAATTTGATGATATTGACTTTAAAATCTTTTGATTTCAGTATCCTGCCAATCGAAGAGGTGAGGATTCCCTTACCCAGCGAAGACATGACGCCGCCCATAATAAACAAATACTTCGTACTCATCTGGACCCTCCTTGATTGCATCGCACCTGAATCGGCTCTTTTTTGGAACCCAAATCAATCAACTTCTGCACTAGTTGCTGATATGAAAGACCTTCTACCTCCCAGAGTTTCGGATAAAGACTAATACTGGTGAAACCTGGAATAGTATTCACTTCATTTACAAATAGCTTATTTGTATCTTCGTCCAGAAAAAAGTCAACTCTTGTCATCCCATAACATCGTAAAGTTTTAAAAACAGCAATAGCGGTTTGTTGGATTCTATGGATTTGTTCTTCCGACAGTTTTGCAGGAACCATTAACCGGGTTGTATTTTCGATATACTTAGCTTCATAATCGTAAAACTCCCTTTCTGGACAAATCTCTCCAGGTAGAGAAATGTTGATAGTCTCATAATCTCCTAACACGCTACATTCAATCTCTCGTCCCTGAATACCCTGCTCTATTAATACTTCCCGGTCATATTGAAATGCTTCCTGTACTGCAGATTCAAGCCTTTCCGGTAGTTTTACTTTGCTGATACCGATACTGGAACCACCATGAGCTGGTTTCACAAATAAAGGATAGGAAAGCGTTTTTACTATATCCAGCAGTGCTTTTCCACGAATATCACACTCTCGCTCCAGATGCACCCAGGGTGTAACTTCTATATGAGCAGTTTCTAATAATTGTTTGGTGATAATCTTGTTCATGCAACAAACTGAAGACTCCATGTCACAACCAAGATAAGATACACCTATTAATTCAAGCAAACCTTGTATTGTGCCATCCTCTCCTCCTTGACCATGCAAGATAGGAATTACATATTCAAGGGAAATCAATTGTCCTTTTATCTGCAAACCAGGTTGATTGGGATCCATTGACAGAAAAACCGGTAGTCCAGTTTCCGGCACAACAGGTTGGTGTAAAAGAGTGGTTTCATCCGTTATTACCCACTTGCCAGTTTTGGTAATACCGATCAGCATCACTTCATACCCTAATGATAATAAAGCTTGATAAAATGATCTGGCGGAAAGAATCGAAATCTCGTGTTCAGGAGAAACTCCACCGAATATTAAAGTGACTGCTTTCATGCTAAACTCTCCTTTATCAATGGGATTAGGTATAAACCATAATAGTCTTCGGGAGAAAACTCTTTGCTATTCACCAGGAAACTGATGAAACCAAATTTTCTGCTCATTTCTATGTTTTTTGGTTCATCATCAAAATAAAGAATCCGTTCATATCCGATAGGCAGATGCTGAATTAAAGTCTCAAAAGCAGATTGGTTGGGTTTCCCAACATAACCCATCATTTCTATCGAGATAATCTCATGAAACAACATTTCAATTTGCAAATGGGCAAGGATTCGTTGGATGGCAAAAGCTGGGCTGTTGGAAAAAATATATTTCGGATAATTCACTTTACGTAAATAATCCCGAAATGCTCTATTGGGTCGTAGAAATTTTCCAATAGAGATATCATGAGCATAAGAAAGAAATTCTATTGGAGGAATACCGTGTTCTTTCGATAGTCCTTCCTGGGTAGTACCGTATTTTTGGATATAACCTGTACGTATTTGGTCCACACTGGAAAGACTTTCATGCAGACGATCTGCGATAAAGCGATTCATCCTCTTGTTAATATGGGAATATAACCCCGATTGGTAAGGGTATAATGTGTTATCTAGATCGAAAACAAGTATGGTATTCAAGTGAACCCAACAACCTTACCGATTTTCCTGTTGTGCTTTTCTTTTCATACCGATTCTTATTATACTACAATGAACAAGTGTTTTTGGAGGGAAAACGATGAAACCACTGGATGGAATAAAGGTTCTTGATTTAACCCGAGTACTAGCTGGGCCAACAGCAACCATGATTTTAGGTGATTTGGGAGCCACCGTCACCAAAGTGGAAAATCCACATCAGGGAGACGAAACAAGAGCCTGGGGTCCACCGTTTCAGAATGGTATAAGCGCTTATTATCTGTGTGCTAACCGAAACAAGCGTTCCATCACATTGAATTTGAAACATCCTTCTTCTAGAGAGATACTATCCAAATTAGCTTTACAATCTGATGTCGTTGCGATGAATTTTCCAGTCGGGCACCTGACAAAATTGAATCTAACCTATGAGGCTTTTTTTCAAATGAATCCAGCGATTATCTGGGCGAATATTTCCGGTTTTGGTCTGACCGGACCGAGATCAATCGAACCCGGGTATGACATCATGATCCAGGGATTATCCGGATTAATGAGTATAACCGGTGAGGAAGACAGGGAACCGCAAAAAATCGGCGTAGCCATGGCAGATGTATTGACAGCCTTATACACCGTTATCGGAATCACCTCTGCGCTGTATAGAAGAAACACCACCGGACAAGGAGCGATGATTGACCAATCTCTACTCGAATCCACCGCCTCTTCGTTAGTCAACGTCGCCAGTTCCTACTTGATGAGTAAACAGACACCCAAACGGTTTGGAAATGCCCATCCGAATATTGTACCCTATGAAGTCTTTGGTACCTTAAACGGGCACTTTATTCTTGCTGTAGGCAATGACTCCCAGTGGAAAAAACTGACTGAGATCATTGAAAGACCGGACTTAGCAACCAACTCAAGATACATTACCAATGAAAAACGCGTAGAAAACAGGGATATCCTGATTCCCTTCCTGGAAGATATCTTCTCCGGCAAAGAATCTGCTTACTGGATTCAAGCCTGTCAGGAGAAAGGGATTCCTTCCGGACCTGTCAATACCCTTCCAGAAATGTTCCAAGATGAGCAAGTAATACATCGAAACCTTGTACAGAATATTCACCATCCAGCATATGGGAAAGTTGAAATGATGCAAAGCCCGATCCATATCGATGGAGAAAATCTTGGCATCCAATACCCTCCACCCACTCTCGGTGAACATACCCGTGAAGTACTTTCCGAGCTTGGCTATACATCTTCCCAAATTGATGAGTTCTACACCCAGAG
>JAQVYZ010000053.1 GCA_028708485.1 Caldisericia bacterium
ATGAGTAAGGGTTGTGTCTTATACGTTGCATACCACCGGACCATCAAGTACTTTGCCATCCTTAAGATGAACAATCCGATCACTTTGGTTAGCCAGATCAAGGTTGTGGGTAGCACAAATTATCGTTACTTTCAAATCTTTGTTTAATTGCCTGAATAAATCAAAGATGAGTTGGGAATTAGTCGAGTCAAGGTTTCCTGTTGGCTCATCTGCAATAATAATCTTAGGGTCATTAATCATGGCACGTGCGATAGCAACCCGTTGCATCTCTCCGCCGGATAATTGACCAGGCAGATGGTGCATTCGTTTTTCTAAACCGATTTTAGTTAACAAGGCAGTGATTTCCTGAAGGTTTTTTTTCTTCCCTGCAAACATTAAGGGTAGTTGAATATTTTCCGAAACAGTCAACGTTGGAATCAGGAAGAAATATTGAAAAATAAAACCAAAGTGATCTCTACGGACTTTAATCAGCTTTTTTTCAGGAAAATCAGACACATCCAGATCCTCTATCAAGAGCGATCCGGTTGATGGTTTATCTAAACAACTGATGATATTGAGGAAAGTTGTTTTTCCGGAACCGGAAGAGCCGACAATCGACAGAAATTCACCCTGTTTAATATCCAATGAGACACCGTTCAATGCATGAACCGTTTCCTCACCTCTTTTAAACGATTTGTGCAGATCCTGGGTTCTGATGATGACTGAATTATTCATTTCTGATAACCTCCATGGGAGAAATTTTAGTTGCGGTAATACAAGGGATGATACTTGCAAGAGTACCGATCACCACACTGATCAGTATCGTCAGGAGAATAACTATGAGTGAGAAATGCGATAATTGACCCGGCGGGGCGCTAACGATCAATTTTCTGACAAACAACTCTAATGTTTTTGAGAGGGAAATTGCCATCAAAATGCCAACGATGGAACCGATCAAGACCAGGATTCCGGTCTCGGTCATAATCATCTGAATGATATCTTGGTTGCTGGCACCGATCGCTTTTAACATGCCTAATTCTTTTTTTCTGTCCTCGATACTCATAAAAATCGTGTTAATCAAGCCAATGATACCGATGAGCAGTGTAAACAACATCGCTAAATTGAGTAGTTGAGTAGTGGTATCCAATAAATCATTCAGTGTATACTGAACTTGTTTGTATGTCACTGTCTGAACATCAGGGATTTGGTTTATCTCTTCTGCGATTTTACCAATTGAAAAACCTTCTTTTACCCTGATTGCAATGCCTTTTATCGTATGTCCGGGGGGGACGATCGTCTTGATGAACAAGATGGGCAGATATATAAAGTTATCATCCGAGGTGCCTGTTTGCTGTAACGAACCAACCAGTTTTACCTGGAATGTTTTTACTTCCTCGCCTAATTTAACGGTAATATCGATGTTCTCTCCTAATTGGATTCCCATATTATGCCGGGCTTGACTACCTAAATACGCTTCAGGAGCATCTTCCTTGGAGAAATGTTCCCCATCAAGCTTCCATTCCGCTTTCAGGTCAAACATGGTCTCTTCAATACCGTACAAAGCGGTTTCAAAACTGCCCGGTTGTAGTTTGGCATGATGAATATGGATGGGTGAGACGATATCGACACCGGGATTTTTTCTGATTTCCTCTAACTGCTCAAACGACATGGATTTGTCGATTTTTCCTCCGTGCATCAACAGAGAAGTGGCTTCATACGGACAGCCTTTTGGTACCGCCAGAATATTGATCCCAAAACTGGAATATTCATTTTGCAGGGCTCGTTTGTATCCGGTTGAAAAAGTGTAAACAGAAAAGAAAACAGCTAGCACGATCGCTACACCGATGATGGTAAGAATAGTGCGGATTTTACGTATAAATAAACTTCTGTAAGCAAACTGCGGGATGTTCATACTTGCACCTCCATGTGAATCACTTTGGCAGGAACTTGAGAGGAAGCTTTCCAGGCAGGATAGAGAGAGGCAAGAAAGCCAACTAAAAGCGCAAAAGCGGTCCCAGCTAAAAACATCCAAGGTTCAAAGACGATAAGATTGCCTTTAGGTGCGGAAGAAACATACAATTTCACCAGATTATTGAGAAATGGCCTGAGAACAAACACAATTCCTATGGCGAAAAGACATCCTGTGACAACAATAATGAAGGTCTGGAATAAGACAATCCATCGGATCTGTTGATTGGTTGATCCAATTGCCTTGAAAACACCAAATTCCTTGATTTGTTCCAGGATAGACATCAGCAGACTATTCAGAATCTGTAATCCGCTGATCAGGATTGCGATCAGGATAATGCCCAGCAGTAAGACTTTCACTGTATTGATAAATTTTAAAACGATTCCGATCACTTGATCCATGGTGACAACCTGGACATCTTGCAGCTTTTCAATTTCTGTGACCGATTCAGCCATCTTCGTAGGGTCTTTCAAAGTGACAGCAATACCGGTAACCTTGGATGGTAAGGAAAAGAGAGCTTGTGCTTCCTGCAAAGGGATGTAAATGATGCTGTCGTCCTCTGTGCCTTGCAATGGGAGGATTTCCAGTATTTTATAAGTTGTTTTTTTAGTTCCGATTGTAATCGAATCGCCTTTTGCCAATTTAAGCATCTCAGCTTTCTTAAAGCCTATGATTGCTCCGGCTTCTTTGAAAACTTCGCTGGTCAGATTCCAGCTTTTTTTTAAGGCAAAAATACCATCAGTGACGCCGTAAATAATATCGGAGGTGCCGGGTTCAGTTTGAGAGGGCTGCAGACCCATCAGAATACCGTACACTTGGTTGACATTCGGAATTTCCAGCATTTTTTGCATGGCTTCTTCCGGTAAATAAGCAGGCAGAACACCACCGCTGATGATCAAGGCTGTCGCCTCATACGGGCATCCTTTTGGTACTGCAAGCAGTTGGGCGCCCAACTGATTCACATCTTTCAGGATGGCTCGAGTATATCCTTCGTTTAATCCAAGAAAGCTGATGAGCAAAGTCACTGCTATCGCGATAGAGAGAATCGTAAGAACTGACCTGGTTACATTTCTTCGAAGATTCTTCAGGGCAAAGCGAAATAAGTTCATAAGCCCTCCTACTCTTTTTCGATCAGAATCTGTTGCTTCTTGGCGTTCCATTCTACGGATGCTTGAAGCTGTTCGGCAACAAAGCGTACAGGAACCATCGTTCTTTTATTCACAATAATGGGAGGCGCATCCAGCATCACTTTTTTATCATTCACCAACGCTTCAGGTTTGTTGATGGTAAGGATGATCTTGATATTGTCCAGCTGATAAGAGATATTCTCCACCAGTTTGGTAGAGGAATTGGTTTTATACGCTACCATGGCTCCAAAAGACTCACCCAGGAATCTGAACGGCACATAGGTTCGGTTGTTGTCTATAAACGGGGGAGCGTCCAATGGTTTATTCTGACCGTTCACAACCGCTTTATTGTTACCAATCGTTAACAAAATGGAAACCGGGTTGGAGGAGAATTCTCTCCATTCGTAGACATAGATCCACTGATAGTCAGAACCATTCTGCAACAGCTTCACTAAAATCTGTATCCGGTTTGTACTATTGGACTTTAATTCACCAAACAAAGGAATGGTAGCTTTTGTTGTGATGCTTCTCTCTTTACCTACCTGATCTCCTTGAAGAAGGTCCATTTTCAGATAACCAAGGTCTGAACCTTCCAGACTACAGCAAGAAGCACCGAAAGGTTGTAAGCGTACTTGTATCGATCCGCTCAGGTAATGAGAGGTATTCCATTCTTTGATTAATCCGGTAATCGTCATCTCGAGAGTCTCTTTTGGTGTTAGTTTTTCTGGGAGGGGTGTCCATTTCCAATCGATAACCGCTTTTTCTACCTTACCTTGTTTCTCGTACGTGGAGATACAGGTGATGCGGCTGGCTTCACCGGATAGTTCTGTTCCCTGAGGGGGCCTTGCCACGACGGATTCCAGCAATTGTTTATCGGTTAGCACCCATGCCTTTTTTGTTTCTGCATGAAGCGATGAAGTGATGTAAAAACGAATTTGCATCATGGAGAAGATAACAATTAAAACGAGTATCCCGCTAATTTTTCTCATATGCTTTCCTTTCAGTTCGATTGTAACTGATTTGTTTCATTTTTAATGGTACTTCCATAAAAAAAGAAAGTTCCATAATTATCTTGACTTATTGATAGATATGTCATAACTTCTTGAGAATCGAAAACTTCGGAAAGATTATAATTGCTGAGAGGACAAGACTGCCCAATAATTTGTTTCGTCACTGGAGAGATCACCGGGAGGAAGAACTCCACCGGGACGATAAGAAAAAGAGAAAAGTTCTTTCTGTATCAAGAATAGCCGGAAAAATTATTTCACGGTCTTTTTGTATTGCTTATCAATATTGTCAGCGATAATATCCGCTTTGTCAAAAATTTCAGGTTGGTCTTTCAGGTCTTTTGCAGAACTGACTCCTGCAGCTATCAACGAGCCACCTGATTGCATCTCGAAACTTTCAATAAACCATGTATGTAAATGTTCGCGTACATATTCAAAATATTGGATATCTCCACCTTGCGTGATGACATCTGAAAAAATCTTCTGCTTGATAATCTTGCTTCTTTCCTCACCAAAAAAAGTGTAACACCGATCAATCAATGATTTAGCGCAACCTGTCACCAACCCAATATAGACAGGAGAGCCAAAAATAATCGCATCTGCTTGTTCCATAGCTTCTAAAACCGGTATTAAATCGTCTTTAATGGCGCAGATAGGTGCTCCTTTTTTTTGGCAGGCCTGACAAGCTTTACAACCTTTGAATTGCAGGTCATATAATGGGACAAATTCTACGTCATGACCTTTCTCTATTAATCTTTTTTCCAAATGATGCAACAACGTAGCTGTGCTGCCTTTTTGTCTGGGACTGCAATTGATCGCGATTACCTTCATGTTCTGTCCTCCATGAATCTCATAAAATTACACACTAATAAAAAAACAATACAATGCTAACAGTATACATCAACCGTAACAACCATACAGCATAACTCCCCTCTCATTTTTAGGACAGGGGACAGTCCCTTGTACCATTTTTTTAAGAGATAAAACAACCCCTTTTTGCAATTCGGTATTTTGAAAGCAGCATTATAATTAGGGTATGAAATCTTAAACTCATTTGAAAAGAAGGCATTCATGAGAAAAAAAGAGGTCGTAGCGATTCTATTGGTATTTTTTGTTATCAATCTGTTCTCATGCAAAAATTCATCAATCAACAATAAAATTCCGGGCATAAGCACTATAAAGGAAGAAGAGAGAATTATACCGTCAATAAATGATGTAGTCATAAAAGAAAAAATAAGCCAATCAATTCAATGGCAAAGTCCCTATCCGTTTGGTATCAGAAAAAATTTCATTCCCACTCGAAATGAGACAAAAAGTAATGATGAGGTCGCCATTTCTTATGCATCCTATCCATCTTTCCATGGTTTGCCTGATAAAGCAATAGAGAAAAAAGTAAATCAAATCATTAAAGGATACATCGATAACGAACTAAAGGAATTCTGGAATAGCATAAGTATGGGTAGAAATGTATATTTTAGCCATTACCAAATCTTGTTTATTGATGAGAATATCTGCAGCATCTTATTTCATCGTTACGGATATCGCTGGACTGAAAGCTATATCATGAATATTCATCTTCAAGAAGGAAAATTGCTGAAACCAGAAGATTTTTTTGTTAAGGGATATGATTATTATCCGATTATGAGGGCTTATTGCTTGAAAGACTTGACTGAACAACGCTTAAGCGAGGGAAGAGATCTTACTAATATGGAAGGAAAACTCTTGTACAAATTTGATTTTAATGTGACTGCAAACGGATTTTATGCTTATTTTAATGAGATATTCAGTCATGCTACAGGAGATTATGCAGTGTATATTCCATTTAGCATATTTGGTGAAAATTGTCTGTTGAAACCAAAAAAAAGCCTGTATGGGTATTTTGATTGTCCGGATGGATGGAAATATTTTGATGAAAATAATTTTTTAATCAAATATCCCACATTATTGGACGCGGATGGATTTGTGATGAATATGACATATAACGATGAGGATGATGACGGCTCCAATTTCAATCTAAACTTACTAGTTCAGAATACTGGGGAAATCTCTTTCAAAATTCAACAAAAAAATGGTTGGAATGCTGAACCAATCAACAAAAACGATAAAGAAAAGTTAGTCAATATAGATTCAGTCGAATTTGAAAAAACACAAAAGAGCTCAGAAACAAAGGACCAAGTTAGCCAGATGATCACTATAAAGGAGGATACTACTTTCAGAACAATTCTTACGAAATCAGAGCGGATTGAATATAATATTACAATTTCTATTACAAGCTTACCCCTTAAGGATCAATCTGTATGGGAAGATCAAAAAGAGAAGCTGTATTATTATGTCAACCAAATCTTAAGCACCTTTGAACTTTAAAAGGTCTTCATTAGAAGGATTAGAAGGATAGGCTTTGATTACTATCGATTCAATAGATAAAAGTCTTCTATTGCTGAATAACCAGATTTCTTTTCTGGAATTTCAGGAAACAACTGAGGGAGCAGATCATTCTGAGAAGATTCAATCTCTGGAATTCGAAATCTATCGTATGCTTAACTCAGAACTCGTAAAGGGTATACTTACGAAAGATCGACCAATTGATTCGATCCAACAGCAAAAACTTAATATTCTGCAAAGGTTAGTCAGATTTTCTGTTATTGAGTATCATCCAGACATCCTTTCTATTCGAAAAAGAGTCAAGAAAACATTATCAGAACTGCATTATTTTGATCATATTACTACATTGATGAATGAAACCAGTCAGAACAATAGGAAGCAAGCTTATCTTGAAATAAGCGAATTCTGCACGCATAATGAGGATTTATTCAAAGAATTTATTTATATTCACAACCAAATTGCTCT
>JAQVYZ010000054.1 GCA_028708485.1 Caldisericia bacterium
GTAATCAAATTGCATCGTTGCACTTTCGAAGCTGATTGCCATTTCTGAAGGACAGATATAAAAATACTCTGTAGGTACCCATCGGTCATAATCACTCATATTATCAGTGGCTAAAAGGTAATAGGACGGTGGTACCAAGGAGGCATCTCCCAAAATCGTAAGATAAATCGGATTGTCTGATGTTTTCTGCTGTTGAAGCCAAGCTTGTATCTTGCGCGCTAAGGCATAATTGTACGATTGTACTCTGGAACGGTCCTTCTCCGTCACATCCATAAATCCCTGAACACCAGCGATAAAAGGCTTTTTTGCTGGTTCGACCGCTCCAAGCTGCTGGACAAATACCAACTCTGTCTCGTATCCATCCGCCTGATGGATTGCCTGGAGTTTTTTCCCGGTGGATTCCAATGAGATATCAGTCAGAATGATACTCTTTTCTCTTGTATCTGCATTTTGGATAGGGGAGTCTGCTGTCTGACCGATTCCGATTTCAAATACCATTTCAGTGGCTAATACTAAAAATTGATGAACTTTATATAGAGGCATCACATTGATAATCAGCCGATGGGATTGGTTATTTTGGGTTACCATGAAATTCGCATTCATTACCGGAAAGATATCCGGAAGGCTGGTTGTACTCATAACAGGCTTTTCCTGATAAGACATGGTGATCGGTTTTGGTTCTCGGGCTAATGCGAAAGGTATAGAAGCATCCGGCAACATGACTGTTTGAATCGATTTGATTTTTAGATAAGTGACTGTTTCATTGTGTTTCAGATTCCATTCCACCTTTTCAAAGGGAAACACAGGGCAATTTGGAATATTTAAAGCAACGCAACCAGGAAGAAAAAACTGAATGCCTGACTCGGAGGGCACTCTCTTCAGACTCTCCACCGAATAAATCCTTTTTAGGATTCGTACAGAAGAAGTAGGCACGGCAGAATCTGATGAAAGATCGGTTAAAAAAAGCTGTTTTGAAAAAAAAGAGTCAGTTTGAGCATTGGTTTGCCATTGGTTTGGAATGGTTGTGACAAAGAGAATGACTATACAAAGCATAACAGCTCTTACTTTCATTGTAGACCCCCTGCTAAGCGTTTGTAGTATTATATCAGAAATAAAAAAACCGGGACCGAAAACCAGTCCCGGCAAAATACAAAATTTTACCAATGATACAAAAAAACTACCTACTCCTCAGTAGCAGGTGTAAAATCTGGATCTAATTTTGTCCCGACATCGTTGAATACACCTGATACCGCGTTGCGAAGCGATGGAATCGCAGCAATGACGACTAATACGAGTACTGCAATGATCAAAGCATATTCCAGAATCGTCTGTCCACTCTCTTCTTGAAAAAATTTCATAAAGAACCTCCTTTATATCAGAATACTTTCTATATAAACTCTTTTTTTTGTTTTGTCAAGTTCTCTCCTGTACTGGTCAATGGTTAAAAAGCATGATTATAACAGATTTTATTATTAATTTATCAGGAAATTGGCAATGAAGAGTAAACCCTTTTTGAAAAAAAGTGTATTATTGAATAGGTAGAATAGAATTATTGTACACTACTATGGTTGGAGTAAAGGAGTAGACGGGTGAGGTATGGTTTTGCATAAACAGTTGACAATCCATCGTCAGAGAAGCATGATCATCTGGTTGATTTCCGGTTGGTTGCTTTTTCAGATGCTATTAACTCCATTACAAACCGCCAACGCCAATAGTGCACTGCAATTATCCGGGAGAGTAGATTACCTGATTATTGTCAACGCTAATCTGATCAATGCGCTAAACCCGATTATCCAATACAGGAGATCTCAAGGCCTTCTCGTACAAACCATCAGCCCGGATTATATCATCAAAAATTACGAAGGATACAGCCATGCGGAAAAAATCAGACATTTTCTTCAATCCAAATACGAATCCTGGCAGCTAAAATTTTTGTTATTGGTAGGAGACACCCAGGAAATCCCCTATTCAGTCCTATTCCCCTCGCCCTATATTCGCGAGGAGAGCGACGAAGCAGTTGGCAGGACCTATTCAGATTGGTTTTATGCGGACTTATCCTCTGATTTTGATAGTAACAACAATTATTATCCCGGTGAATATTTATTAGACAAAGAAATCGATTTTTCACCGGAAATTCATGTTGGCAGAATACCTTTCGACAGTATATCCGACGTGAGTCAGGTGGTAAACCGGATCCTTGATTTTGAAAAAAATCCGAAAAGCAAAACAAGCTTGCTGGCTTCCTCCATTTTATCTTATGACGATGAAGAGATTACTCCTTCACAGTTCACCAAAGTGAAAACTGATGGCGCATCGCTAACCGAATCCCTGATCAAAGATATTCTGTTGCCATCCGGCAACAAATCCAGCCGGCTATATGAGCGTTCCGGCGTCTCTCCATCACACTACTTATCGGAATACCCGTTGAATAAGGTTAATTACGAAAAATTACTGCTGAACAATCCTTATGATTTGGTGGTTTGGAACGGTCACGGCACTGAAGAATCTCTTCTGACAAAGATCTGGAAAAAAGATATCAACTCCAATAAAAAAGTGGACAAGGTTGAGTTATCGCTAGAACCTGTACTAAATACATCAAGCTTCACCAAGACTGTCAGGAGCAAAGGTCTTTTTATCACAAGCAGCTGCTCTTCTCTCTCTCCCAACACAAATAACCTTGGCAAACAAGCTTTGAAAGCAGGTTTTTCCGGTTTTATCGGGAACACGACGATTAATTGGTATGCAGAGGGGTGGCGCAGTTTAGCCAATGGCGGGAATCAATCCATAGTTTATTTAACTTTGCGCAACCTCTATCTCCGGAACGAAACACTTGGAGAAGCTTACTCAAAGGCAATATTTGAAAGCAGCAAGCAGTATGCCCGGTTTGGCAGCAAAGATTACCAGAACTATTTCTCCTTTACCTTGTATGGCGATCCGGCTATGAGATTATCCTCCGTTCCTTTTTTTGATATTGATATCATTCCTGTTGTAGAAACAAAATCCATTAACTTAGGTGAATCGCTGGAGTTTGCATTCAAGATTACCGCCGGTCGGAATGGAAGCATCGATATCAAAGCCTCTCCTATCAATTTCCGAAAAGATATTTTCAGCTGTTCCTTTTATGCCGATAGCCTTGCCAATGGCGGAACGATCCGAATGAAAGTCCTGATGGCTCAAAATGTCTATCCAACTCAATATTCTGTCACTATTCACTTTCAAACCGAATCCAAAAATATTTTCAGAGTCGTCAAGTTCCTGATTCTCCCGTGGGAAAGCTCCACCCATCTTTATTTATCCTATCCGGAAATCGAAGTCAAAAAAAATACCGAATTCACGATTGATGTCTGCATTAAAAAAGCAAAAAATATTAACACGGTATATGCCGAGATCGCTTTTGATAATTCTATTCTTTTAACCACCACCAAATCGATTATGGATGGCAATTTTCTTTCTGAGGACGGTATTCTCCCTAAATACGATTATAATAATGTCTCTCCGGGAATCATTAGCTTGTACGGAACGAGATTAAACCATGCGAAAGGGATTAACGGGGAAGGTGTCTTGTTCAGTATTAATTTCAGAGCGATTCGAGATGGTTTTACCAATGTGTCTATCCAGAAACACCTCCTGATGGATCCAACTACCTTATCGATTCCTTGTAAAGT
The DNA here is from genome assembly GCA_028708485.1 of Caldisericia bacterium. GTDB lineage: Bacteria > Caldisericota > Caldisericia > UBA6126 > UBA6126 > UBA6126. The sequence goes on from JAQVYZ010000054.1 coordinate 3,666, forward strand.
CTACTCTGCGAAAGTAAATGTGATGAATAACGGTCTCTATATCAATCGTAACATTACCTATGGTTATACCACTTCCAAGCTGAATTTACCGGTGAATGGCAGCACAAACGGAGAAAGGCTCTGGATTGGGAATTACACCGGAGAAGGGTTGGTTGAAAAAGCCAATAACGAGAAATTTAATGCCGATTTACCTTTAAAAAGATGGAATACCGATCTGTATTGCATTACACAGCGTGGAGAGGATTTTATCAAAATTCGCCTCCCGGTGTATTGCAGCAGCTATATCACCATGGCGCTAAAAATCGGGGAATATTCTGCGAATGTTAACGGGAAAGAGATTCCTCTTGAAGTACCCCCGGTGATCGTCCAGGGAAGATCCATGGTGCCTATTCGTTTTCTCAGCGAATCATTTGGGGTGGATGTTGCCTGGTATCCTAAAACGCAGCAAGTCCTGGTTCAGATGAAAGGTAAAAAAGTGTTGCTCACGATTGGCAAGAAAGAGGCGGTCATCGAACAGAATTTTAACAAAAAAACCGTTTCGTTAGATGTGCCGCCAATGATTATGCAGAACAGAACCCTGATTCCTCTGCGTTTTGTGATGGAAGTATTTAACGCTACCGTTGATTGGAATGCCACCCATCAGCTGATTGAGATCAATTACCTGAAGTAATGGTTTTCTCCAATTACTCTGGCTGAAGTAGCCTTGTTCATGGGGATCAATATCCATCCCAGTAACAACCCAATGATAAAACCACCCACATGAGCTCCCCACCCAACGCCTGAAGTCCCCATCACCAGATTGATGATTTGTGATAAAAACCAGAAAACCATAAAAACAACCGCCGGAATTCTCAAAATCACCGGAAAAAGCAGGATAGGCACTAATGTCATGACAGACGCTCTTGGATATAAAACCAGATAAGCTCCCATGATTGCTGAAATAGCCCCTGATGCACCCACCATCACCACATTAGAATTGGGTTGGAGCAGAATTTGTACTATAGCGGCGCCTGTGCCTGCCAACAGATAAAAAATAAGAAAAAAGAACTTCCCCATTCTGTCTTCCACATTATCTCCGAAAATCCAAAGAAACAGCATATTGCTGATCAGATGCCACCACCCACCGTGCGAAAACATGGAGGATAAAAACGTCCAGTAGACTGGCTGAAAAGCAGAGGAAGTTTGAAAAGCGCTTGTGATTTGTGCCGGATTCAAGCCATATACTTTATAAAAGGCGGAAACATCCGGAAAAAACAGGAGCATATAAAGAAAAAATAGTACATTCCCTGCAATCAGAACCGGTGTAATATAGGAAACTCTTTTTTTCTTTGGAGAATCTCCTAATGGAATCACGACCGAGGAGCTTGGCTGACAAATCGCATGGATTGACAATACATTGTAGGTACTACTATACCATTATAAAAGCGTTTTTCTCGAGTCATGGTGTGAATATGATTTAGTACTTCCACCAGGTTGTCGGTATAACGTAAATTCCTGATCGGATAGGCGATTTGCCCATTTTCCACCAAGAAAGTACCATCACGGGTTAAGCCTGTGCAAGTACCCATTTTGGGATGAATGGGATTAGCATACCAGAAGCGGGTGATCAAAATTGCTTTTTTAGTTTGTTTTATGATGTCTGCCAGAGAGGCTTCTCCTGTTGACTCCACAACTAAATGTAGTGGAAACGGACCGAAAGGGTTTGGTGCGATTAAAGCATGACCGGTATTAGGAAGATTCAATTTCCTTGCCCAAAGAGAGTCTGTAACAAATGCCTGGAAGACGCCATTTTTGATCAATTCGACTTTTTGTTTCGGTACTCCTTCAAAGTCAAATGGGAGGTCGGATTGAAGAGAATGCTGAGAAAAATCTGATATAGAAAGCTTTGGATCAAACATTGGCTGGTTTATTTTCTCAGACAGAAAAGAACGGCCTTCCTGGATCCCAACGGTGGAAAATCCCATATGAGAGACCATGGACAGAATATCTTCCACCGCTTCCGGAAGAAGAATCACTTCATACTCTCCCGGTTCCAATTCTCTCGGATTTTTCCCTCTTAAACACAGATCCACGCTCTCCCTTTTTACCCGGTCGTCTTCTATCATCTGAATATGAGAAGCAGTGCTCTGTGCAAATCCGGAATTGGTATCCTGCATTATCTGGGAGATTAACTGCGCTTGGGTACTTTCATTGTAGGCAAGCGTATCCTTCGAGTTCATCACAAATAACTCCTGCCTTGTGGTAGCAAAACTACCGAAAGCTTGGGTTGCATTCTTTTTTGCTTCCTCGCATATTCTGGAAACTACTTGTGCTCTGTATTCCGGTTCTTTAAAAACCTCTGATCTATCCGTTTTGGGAGAATCCAGAACAATTGTCTCACCTGATGCAGGTAGTATAATCGGTTCTTGTGAGAGTGTACTGTTTTCCAGCTGTTCCTGGCTCTGTTTCACTAAACGATCGATACCCGATTCGCTAATATCGGTTGTGTTGGTCACACTGGATTGCAGTCCTTTGATCAAGCGTAAATGCACCTCAATCTCATGGCTCTGTACATTTTGATGAATGGAGGAATTGGCAAATCTCGTTAATGCTTCGGTTGTTCGATAAATAATGATCTCATATTGCTCTGCATTCACTTTTGAAGAAATCAGCTGTGCTAATTCTTTGCAATGTTCAAATGTTGTCATTTTGCTACTCCTACTTTGATTTTTCTGAATCTCGCCGGCGCTGTACCGTGCGAAACAGCCATGATTTGGGTAGGTTGTCCTTTTCCGCAGTTCGGTACCCCCCAAACATGCCAAAAATCACGATTGGCTATACCGTCGCAAGCATTCCAAAAAGTGGGGGTTTCCCCGATATAGCTTGGATTCTTAACCACTTTGCCCAGTTTTCCCTGTTTGATCTCTCTGGCAATCTCTGTAGCAAATTGGAAGTTTAATCTCCTGTCATCAATGGACCAGCTCTTGATTCCGGAAAGCCATAAACCGTCATCAATTCCTTGAATCAGTTCTTGAACGGTTTTATCTCCCGGTTCCAGATTGATCGATGTCATACGAATAATAGGGATTTTGGAAAAACGATCTGCACGCATAGATCC
>JAQVYZ010000055.1 GCA_028708485.1 Caldisericia bacterium
TCTTTACCAATTATTATCTCAACACAGGATCGAGGTTTTTTTGCCCAACTGCTAACTACTTTAAACGGTGAACGTTACTTCCCGGGCAGTTCCTCTTTCTCTGCCATGAAAGAACAACTTTTATTTCACCCGTCCTTTTCCTTTTATCAGTCTCACGATCCGGAAATACACTTTATTCCTTTTTTTGATGCAGAAGCAGTTGTAAACCAGACTTTTCGGATTTCTTTGGTTCAGGATGGAAAAGTGATTACCCCTTATACAAATAAAGAAATATCTCAAAAAACCGGATTACCTTTAACCGGTAGCAGCGTGTCGGTCTGGGGGGGGATGCCGACCCTGTCCTTACAAGCTTTTGATATTCAATCTACTCATCAGACTTTAGCAGAGGTTTTAAATGGTATGAAGGGCATTTTATTACAGCAGCTTCATTATGAGGACGATCCTACCCGGGGAAATCTAAAAGTCAGAGCGGATCATGTTTTTTTAACCGATGGTACCACCATTCTTGGCGCTTTACCTCCGCTTTCGGTATCGGTTCCCTGGAAGAATCTATTCTCGGTCTGTTTTAAAGGGGTCACAACGGAACCGATTATTCCATTTTCGAATCAATTTGGATTAGTATTACACTCTATTCCCTATCAATGGTAACGGAAAGGAAAGCTGCTGAATATGCTAAAAATGAATAAAGCTCTTGTAATAGCCTTAATTGCTGATATTTTTGCTCAGTGCGTGAAACCTGTCTTTTATTATTTTAAAACTAAAAAATGGGATGTTAGTTTATTGGTTTCTAATGGAGGTTTTCCTAGTTCTCATGCTGCTACAGTCACAGCTTTGAGCACCAGGATAGGTTTTCAGGAAGGAATCTATAGTACTTATTTTGCGATTTGTTTTATTTTCAGCCTGATCGTACTGTTTGATGCTGCAGGTGTTCGTCAGGAAGTTGGAAAGCACTCGAAAACATTGAATGATCTGATAGGGTTACTGAAGACGAAAGAGAAAGTAAGATTTGTTGAGCTGGAAGAGTGGATAGGCCACAATACGGTAGAAGTGTTTGGCGGAGTTTTGATAGGAGTTCTTATTGGGTGGGGGACAGGTTTTCTGCCATTTCTTTCAGTGTAAGCGGGGAGGTTTCATGTGAAACATTTGCATGTCGTGATCTACGGACCGATGTGTGCTACCTGCAATTTGCTTTATAAACGAAGTATCGATGTATTAGAAGATCTGGGATATCCCTATGAGATTGAAAAAATTGAAGATCCGGCTATTATTCTTGCACAAGGATTTCTTCTGACACCTGTTCTGGTTGTCAATCAAAAAGTGCTTGCTCAAGGGGAAATCCCATTTTTTGATTCCCTGAAAAAGGAAATTACGCTGATAGCTACTGAAGCGGAAAAGAAGGAGCCAACATAATCACAATAACATAAGGGGTTTATTTTATGATGCAACCTGTCTGGATTATCTTATTAGGTCTTACAGCCGGAATTTTAAGTGGCTTATTGGGTATTGGAGGAGGCATAATTCTTGTACCAGCTTTGATTTATATCTTTAAATTCTCTCAAACCCAAGCGCAAGGCACAACACTGGCAATGATGATACCACCTATTGGTTTATTAGCTGTCATGGAGTATTACAAACAAGGGCAGATTAATTGGAAAGTGGCGGTTCTTCTTTGTACAGGTTTTTTTGTCGGAGGGCTAATCGGTGCTAAAGTTTGTTTAGCCCTGCCGAAAGCGTTGCTTCAAAAAATATTTGGAATGGTCTTGTTATTGATTGGAGCAAAAATGTTCTTTGGTAAATAAATCACCCGACACTATGTCAAAAAATAATCCAGGATCAGTTTAATACCCAGGGATGCTGAAATGAGAACAAAAACCGGTTTTATCAGAAGATTTCCTTTTTTTAAAGCTAGCTTTGAACCGATATAAGCTCCCAATACCATAAAAAATCCCACTAATAAACCGATCCCGTAAAGTATTTTTCCATGATAGGCGAATAAGCCCAGAGACACTATGTTGCTGGTAAAGTTTAATAGTTTTGAATGACCTGATGCCAATAAATAGTCTTCTTTCAGTAGTTTTCGAAAACCAAAGAGAAGAAAAGATCCGGTGCCCGGTCCAAAAAAGCCATCATAAAAACCTAAAAAAAGTGAAAAGCCAACTAAAATCCAATAGGATATTTTTCCCTTTGGAGAATCTTTCAAGCATCCATTGTCTTTAGAAAACAATGTATAGAGGGTGATAGCAAGGATCAACCAACCAAACAGCAGATGAAGAAAATCAGAAGAAAGACGTACTGTGAGATTTACTCCGATGATTGCCCCTAGAATGGTAAAAGGGATAAGAGGATAAATAGGTGAAAAGTCGATTTTTTTGCTTCGGATGTATTGCCAGGAGCTGGTAATGGAGGAGCAGGAAGCTGCCAATTTATTAGTTCCCAACGCTTGATGAATCGGTAATCCGAAAAAAATAAACGCCGGTATGCTGATTAAGCCTCCTCCACCTGCAATTGCATCAATAAAGGAGCTAAACAGTCCGGCAAAACATAAAAAAAGCAGAGGAGTATTCTGAAATATTTCCATTTTTCTTGTTTAATCCGCAAGTTTATTATACATAAATGGAAGCAACAATAGATGATTCTGCAAAAACCTGTAAAATCTCTTTAGAAAAAAAAGGATAAGGACAATGCAAAAAGAGAGGATTCAAAAAGTACTTGCACGAGCCGGAATAGCTTCGCGAAGGAAGATAGAGTTGTATATGGTGCAAGGATTAGTAGCTGTAAACGGAAAAGTGGTCACTCGATTGGGAGAGACGATAGATCCGGAAATAGACAAGGTAACCGTTAATGGACACGAAGTTTCCTTATTTGGTGAAAAAAAATACCTATTATTTTATAAACCCAGATTAGTCATTAGCTCTTGTTATGATGAACAAAAAAGACAGACTGTCATGGACTATTTTTCAGCAGTTCCTGTAAGATTATATCCGGTTGGAAGATTGGATTATGATTCTGATGGGTTGCTTATCCTGACGAACGATGGTGATTTTACGTATGCTTTAACTCATCCTAAACATGAGGTGACGAAAACTTACCTTGTTCATATTCAGGAGGAGATATCCAGGAGTGAGATCTCTCTTTTAGAGAGAGGATTATTATTGGATGGCTATCAAACAAAACCATGTCAAATACATCAAGTGCGATATGAACAGACTGGAAGCTGGATTGAGGTTACTTTACATGAGGGCAGAAACAGGCAGATTAGAAAAATGCTGGAAACCATACAGAAACATGTTCTGTCATTGACAAGAACAAAAATAGGACCCTGTACCATTGGAAGGTTAAAACCTGGCGAATACAGATCTCTTACACAAGATGAGATCAGGTATTTTCAATCCAGCCATGATGAAAAGAAAAAGGAGATACCATGAAGAAAAATTATTTACAGATTTGGATAATGTGCCCCTCTAAACAGCATAAAATGGAATTTTTATTATTTGAGCAGCGTGATTCGGAAGAGAGCAAATCCTATTGGGGTCCTTGGGAGATTGAGGTGCCTAATCTCATCCTGACTGCCAATGAGATACCACTTTTACTGGAAAACAAAAACAGAATTACCTTGATAGAACCAACCTTGATCCCGTTTAAGAAAAATTACGAAAAAGAGAATTTCACACAAACTACCAAGGAAATATTCCAGGTATACGGCATAAAATTGTCTTCCAAAGAACACTTGATTACCAAGATAGATCCAAAACAGATGAATTCAATGGAATGGATCCCTTTAATCCAAGTCTTGGATTATTTGCATAAAGAATACCATTCCATTATTTTCTTTGATTGGTATAAAGCGATTAAGCTGAATAAACTCCCATGATTCTTCATGATGAGAATAAACAGGCGCTTGGAATCCTGTCTATTTCTTTTTCATCGTCTCAAACATGACGAGAAGGAAATAAATGAGGGAGGTCAGTATTAAGATAATCAAGAATTCATATTGAACTAGAGACATTAATAAGTAATTTGTAATCATAATAGAGAAAAATATTAACCAGATACTGAAAACAACGTTCGACCATTTTTTCATTGCAATACACTCCCTAAATAAAAATAATGTAAACAACGCTATCTTGTATTATATTTGAACGATTGATTGTTCCAATAGTCAAAAGGGAAATTTCTTTCTTGATAAATCGTTTTTATAGTTTTCTTGAGAACCGGATGAACCAAGTTTGGTTCAATTTCGCAGATTAAATGAATGACAAACCATCTATTTGTTGCATCATAATGGGGTAATACAAGTGTATTAGTTTTCAGAATAAGAGAATCGTAAAATAACCAATCCAGATCAATTATTCTAGGACCCCATTTTTCTTTTCTAATCCTACCCATTTTCTTCTCAATGGATAGCGATACCTCCAGTAAAGCAAAAGGATCAAGTTTTGTCTCGATTAATAAAACCTGGTTCCAGAAATTTGGTTGATTGGACAGTCCGTAGGGGAGTGTTTCTATCTGACTTGAATATTTAAGAACCAGCAAATCTTCTTTTGATAAGTATTCTCTGGCAGTCTGGAGTTGATGAAGAGGGAAGTGCTGGTTAGAACCTAACAGCAGAAACGCTCTATGCATTGCTAAGCTGATTATAGTAAATCTGCAGCGCCAGTTTTGTTTCTGCTACATCATGAACGCGAAGAATATCCACTCCCTTTAGTAGTGCCAAATAAGAATAGAGAGTTGTACAGACTACCCTGTTCTCAACCGGTAAATCATAGATCGCTTTCATAAAGCTTTTTCTCGAATGACCCAGAAGAATTGGTTGGTTCCAACCAAGGAAACTATCCAGATGGTTTAAAATGGTCAAATTTTGTTCGGGAGTTTTCGCAAAACCGATACCCGGATCCAGCCATATTCTGGAGGGATCGATTGCAAAACGTTCCATCTCCCGTAGCTTTGTCTCAAAAAAAAGATTGATCTCGGCAAGGATGCCATTAGGATAAAATGTTTGCAACTGCATATCCTTAGGAGTGCCTCTCATATGCATCAAAACGCATTTGACAGTAGAATTCCCTAACAGATTCAACATGTCATGATTCAGTTGAATACTGTTAATGATATCCACCCCCAATTCAATTGCTTTTTCTGCCACTTTCGGTTTATAGGTATCTACCGATGCCTGAATTTGTGGAAATCTCTCTTTAATGGATTTCAACACCGGAAGCACTCGATGCAATTCTGTAGCTTCGGAAACCTGTTCAGAACCAGGTCTGGAAGATTCTCCGCCAATATCCAGGATATCAGCGCCTTCTGAAATTAAGGTTTCGGCATGTTGAATAGCCAGATCGTGTGAGAAGTACTGCCCACCGTCGGAAAAAGAATCCGGAGTAACGTTGAGAATGCCCATGATTCTTGGAAGCATTTTTTCCACGAGACAGGTTTGAATGAAATTTTCGAGTTCCTGAGCAATGTTTTCTAAACCAAAAAAAGGCTGTTCCTGCAATTTTTTAAGTACTTCCTGATAATGTTTTAAAGTACCTAATGTGATGGCGTCTGTTTTATCACACGTAAATCGTATAACTTCCCAATTGACAGCAACATCTCCGCCTGAAGAAAGGAAAAGCTGTTTTAATAGCGTGGCTGCCCTGGAATCAATCTGGATCATTTTATAAAGCAGAATTCTGCTTTTGTTACGAAAGATCGGTAGAGACCTTGGATCTACTCCAATCCTGATTAACTCGTTTTTCAAGGACAGAGAATCAATGGGATATCCAATGAAGCTCATCTTTTTTTGGTGACGGAGGCATAAGCGTTATGGTTATGAATGCTTTCTTGGCTTAACACCTCTATCTGATACCAAGTAATACGTTTGTCTCTCTCTAATGGGAGAGCGATATCCCTAACAACATCTTCGACAAATTTCGGATGGTCATAAGCATGTTCGGTAATGTATTTTTCATCCTCTCGTTTTAATAAAGTAAACAGCGGGGAAGATCCAGCATTTTCGGCGATTTGAACTAATTCTTCAATCCAGACCATCCCGTTCATCCGAGTTTTAATCTTCGCATTCCCTCTTTGATTATGAGCTCCATACCGGGAAATCTCTTTTGAACAAGGGCATACCAGTTGAACTGGTACATTCACTTCCAGAATAAAATCAAATCGATCGTTTTGGGAAGCGATGAATTGACAGGTATAGTCCATATAACTTTGTATATTTGATACGGGAGAGCTTTTCAGGATAAAATAAGCAAATAAGATCTCAATATGAGCATCATTCGCTTTCAGGGATTCTTTTGTCTCGATTAAAATATTTTTCAGCTTTGAATAGGATAAGTCAGACTGGTAACGATTCAGGATCTCGATGAAACGGCTCATATGGGTACCCCGAAACTCTTTCGGAAGGTTCACATACAAATTGATCAGAGCATTGGTGTGCTGAAAAGTATCCTGTCGGTCTTTAATCCGGATGGGATATCGAACTCCATTTACTCCTACCCTGTCCAGGTGAATTTCCCTGTAATCCGACTCGCTTTGAATGTCACGCATTTGTTCTCACACATCTTTTCGAATAATAATATGAGAAGTGCTCGATTCAGATAGTGATACCTCATAGAGCTGATAAGGATTGGGTCGGCAACTGACTTCCATCTTGTTATATATCCATTGGGCGATCATCTCGGTAGAAGGATTCGGGAATTGCACATTCAGATCCTGATGATCCAAGTGGCATAAAATTTGTTCCCGGACAAGATGATCAAATATTT
>JAQVYZ010000056.1 GCA_028708485.1 Caldisericia bacterium
CAATCCGGTTCGATACCTTGCCAGCTTTTTCTTCTCGGGATTCGTGATCTGGGTCATGCTCATCCTACTATTTGGCAGCGGTTTTTCCAAACCTGAGACGACGGTGATCCTGTTGATTGCATTTCTGACCTGGTTTTTGTCTCTTCTCGACATCAATACCGTACAGGCTTTCCAGAATAGTCGATTTATTCGATGGTTCTGTTCCTGGTCCGACAGCCCGGATGAAACAAAAAAGGCTCAGTCATGATGGACAGGGAGATTAAGTATCTATTGATCGGTTCGGGATTAGGCTTATTGGCGTATTTTGCTGGAGGCTGGACAGTATGCCTACTCGTGGTGGGTCTGCTGTTTGTATGGCTCACCTATACCTGTCCGGAGGTTGGTTTTAGTTTGATCCCGTTTTTTGTGATTCTCGACTTTGTTGTGAAAGAATATACGTCAGGATTGTTGGGTTTATGGGATGAAGGAATGCTATTGCTTCTTACTGTCGCTATTATTCAAAAACGGTTACAGGAAAAAAAGTGGTTTTTCCGCTATACATCGATCATTTATCCCCTGATTGCCTTTATAATAGTAGGGATTCTGTCCGCAGTTTTCAGTCCGTATGTCACGTTGGGGCAGAGCATAGACGGCATACGCTCCGTGGTTCAATCCGCTTGGTTATTCTTTATCCTTATCAATGCGGACTTTAACCGCAATACACTTCGCTTGGGATTATGGTTGCTGCTCCTATCGAGTTGCATAATAGCGTTATACGGCTTGTACCAATATGCGGTAGGCGTTCCCATCCCCCCGAAATGGGTGGACAAAGACCTGGAAGCAGGCGTGAAACGAGCTTTTTCATTCCTGGGCAGTCCGAATGCGTTTGCCGGGTATAGTTTGCTGGTGACACCGATTGCTCTGGGCTTCTTCTTTCAAAAGAAGCTCTCTCCCGGGAAAAAGGCTGGTTTTCTACTGATTACGTTTTGCCTGGTGGGTGGTTTACTCTCTACGCTGACCAGGGCTGCGTGGTTGGCATTTATTCCCGCGATGATACTGTTTGGCATTTTCATCAAACAAACCAAATGGATGGTGACTCTAGTCATTCTAATGATCGGACTGATGGCGCTTTCTCCCTCTGTACAGAAACGTTTCTCGAATTTCTTCTCTGACCAGTATCAGAAAAAGAGCGAAATCGGGGGAAGAACTTATCGGTGGGACTTAGCCTGGAGTCTGGTGGAAGACAGACCCTTATTAGGTAGGGGCCCGGCTGGCTATGGCGGGGCGGCTGCCTATCGGGCACAAGCGTTTTCCGGTCTTTACGTGGACAATTACTACCTGGAAATCCTCTCGAATTATGGCTTTCTCGGTTTTTTTGCCTTTCTCTGGCTGATACTGGAAATTCTCAGGAATATCGGAGTGTTTGCCCGTAAAAGCCATCCCGAGGACCAACCGATTCAATACGGTATCTTGGCTGGCATCATCGGATTTCTGCTTCATAATATCGCAGAAAATTTATGGGAAGTAGTCCCTCTCTCTATCATATTCTGGTTGATCATCGGGATATCCAAATCATTATCAGAAGCCTATAAGGAGACATAGATGGAAACAGTCGCTATTTTTGGTCTGGGTTTTGTGGGATTTCCTTTGGCAATCACTTATGCCACGAAAGGGCAGACTGTTATTGGAGTCGATATCAATGAAAAGCATATCGCTTTACTGAAAAGCGGAGTCTCCGATTCTTGCGAGAAAGTCAACAACCGGTCCATCGAATCAGTCTTGCAGGCGGTGTTGCAAAAAGGCACCTTACAACTGACCACCGATCCGAAGGAAGCGATGTCCAAGGCAGACTATGTCATCATTACGGTAGGTATTCCTGTGATGCCCGACGAGACGCTCAATTTTACCTGGCTGGACCAGGCGGCTCAAACGATCGGATCCCTGCTTCGCAAAGGGCAGACCATCGTTCTCCGGTCGACCGTCCCTCCTCACACTACCAGAAAGCGGTTCTGCAAAATACTGGAAAACGCCTCTGGATTTAAAGCCGGCGAAGATTTTTACCTCGGATACTCCTCCGAGAGAATGGCAGAAGGAAAAGCGTTTGAAGAGTTAACCACTATGCCTACACCGGTCGCCGGTATCAATGAAGCTTCCTTACAAAAAACACAGCATTTGCTCTCCTTGGTTTGTGATAACGTCATCTCGGCAGAATCCATCGAGATTGTCGAGATGTCCAAAGTGATTGAGAATCTCTCACGCGATGTCAATATCGCTTTTGTGAATGAATTGGCGCTCTTTGCCCAATCCATCGGACTAGAGATCAACAAAGTGATTGCAATCGCCAATACCCACAAGCGTGTCAAGCTGTTAAGCCCGGGACCGGGTGTCGGCGGGTACTGCATCCCGAATGCTTTTTATTATTTAAGCAACGTGGAAGGGGACAAACGTTCTCTTCCCTTGAGTTATAAGAGCCGTGAACTGAATGAATCCGTACCGGAAGCGATAGTGCAGATTGCTGAGAAAACTTTGCAAACAAACCGAGTCGATCCCAAGAAAGCTGTATTTGCGCTATTTGGCATAGGGATGAAAGATTATTCCAACGATCTACGGCATTCCCCCTCGATCATGGTGCTGAATGCGCTAAAAAAACGCGGATATCAAGTCAGGGTGTACGATCCGATCACCGAATGGAAGCAAGCCGAAACCGTCTCTTCTTTCGAAGACCTGATACATGATGCCGATTGCCTGATGATCCTGGCAAAGCAAGAGGAACCAAGGTTGACCGATATACCCTACCTGGCGACATACCTGAAAAAAGGCGCGTTGATCATAGATACCAGAAACACGCTGGATAGCGCTAAAGTCATTCAGGAAGGACTCACTATTTGCAAACTATAATCGAACACCGCGATATCCTGTTCTTTTCCACGATGAAAATGACGGATTTGCCTACCCGAAAACAACGAATCGCCTCCATTCTGGCAGAGAATAACCGCGTGGTGTATGTCGATCCTCCGGTGACAATGCTGGGCAGGATGAAAGCAGAGTATTCCCAATCTTTACCGGATTTACCGGAGGGAAATGGATTGACTACCCTAGATCTCCCGGTTCTCTGGCCGTTTGGTTTGAAATATCCTTTCTTTCACACCTTGAATGAATTGAGAGTTGCCCACACTCTCGCCAGGTGGTGCAAAAAGAACCATTTTCACCCCACCCTCCTTTGGACTTACCTCGTGGATTTCCCGGGCGTGTACGAAACATTTCAAGACTCAGTCCTTGTCTATGATTGTGTGGATGACCATGCCGTCTATGGCGGGTTACGTTCCAAAGCCTATATCCGCCAATTAGAAAACCGATTACTGAAGAATGCCGATGTCTGTTTCTGCACATCAACGATACTCCTGGAAAGGCTTTCCAAAGTCAAACCGGACGTGCAATTGATCACCAACGGGGTTGACCTCGCGCTGTTTCAAAATCCGTCCACTTCCGTTCCGGAGGATATCGCTTCTATTCCCAAACCGATTTTTGGCTACTTCGGTGCGATCAAATCCTGGTTTGATATTGACTTAATCAAACAAGCCGCTCTTCAGTTTCCTGCTTACAGTTTTGTGTTGGTGGGGCCTTATGACGAAGCCATCCGCAAACAGGCGGATACCCTTCCGAATATTCATTGGCTGGGGAAAAAAGAGTACGCTACCGCCCCCTCCTATATCCAGCAATTTGACGTGTGTATGATCCCGTTTCTGCAAAATGAACTCACCCTCTCGGTCAGTCCGTTGAAATTCTACGAGTACATGGCGATGGGAAAACCAGTCATCTCCATTCCGATGGAGCAATTACTACCCTATGCTTCGGATTGTGTATTATACAAAAACAAAGAGCAATTTCTTCGGTATTTACCCGGCATGCTTCTTGACAATGACCCTGACAAGGTCACCCGGCGCAAACAGATTGCCCAATCCAACGACTGGCAGCAAAAATTCACCACCATGTTCGCTGTTGTGTCACTACGGCAACAAAATAACACTGTTTTGTAATATTCTTGTATAAGTATATTCCTTTTTTTCTTTTAAAAATTACATTCAAAAGAGCGATGATGCTTTAATTTTTGCATCATATACAACATCTATGCTTAAATTCTCGGTAAGATTTATTGGTTACTCATGGAAAAAAACATATCCTTCCTCAGTAGTCAGTATGCATCCATTATTAAACCGAAAGGATATACGTATATGATCCAGCTCTTTGGGTATTAAAATGTAGTTTTGACCGATAAAGGAATAAGACTCAATTTCTCCGCTTTTTTGAATTCTTGGTTTTTCAGGGATAAATATCATGTAGTGGCGAAGGTATTTTTCAATATGGTGTAATACAATATTTTCAAACCGAGGTAGTTGATTTGGTTCTTGCCAGTTAATAGGCGCTTCAGAATAGCATTCTTCAGGTATAGCAATGGAAAATTTTTGAAAAAAGCTATCTTCTTCCTTATCCGGGTGATAGTATTCAAACACAAATCCGAATCCGAAGCTTTTTGGGTCGATATATACCCGTAAAGGAATTTTATCTGACGTAAACATGACTGGTTCCGATCTAAACCAATAACTATCAAAGCCAATCCAGAAATAACCTTCACCGGGTATAGGATTAAGCAACTTATCAAAGCGTTTAATGGTTAATGTATACTTTTGCGAGGTATCTAGATTATCTGGCCAATGTATCTTGATTGTTTTATTAACATTCAGATTCGCCTTAAGAGGTATATCATTCAAAAAGACAGTATTTTCGGGTAAGTCGAGTACAAGCGGTTTTAATCCCTGATCTTCAATAGCCAATGCTTTAAAAAAGGGCGGATATACAAGGATAACGGTTGGTAAATTTTTACATTTTGCTAGCATGGTAGGACTAACGGAAATGAAAATATCACTTGAAAGACGATAATTTTTCTCCGATAACTTAATTTGGAATAATTCATCTTGGCTTTGACTAGAATCCGGCAACTCAAATTTAGCGATAATCTGCCAATCTTTTTCTTGCTGACTTCTCCATTCCACGTGATAAATACCAGGTGCTTTGGGTAGAGTTAAACCAAATTCTCTCCAAAAAGATATAGAATATTCTTTTCCGACCAAAAAAACTTGAGGAACGCTGATTTTAATGACATTAGTATTATTAAACAGAATACTTAAACACGAAGGGCAGTACACAGATGGATTAAAATAACAAAATGCCTTTTTCTCAAAGATCTTTTCCGGAGCAGGTTTCTCTTTAATAAATGGGAAGGCATCATCCCAAGAAAAGCGAAATTCCATCCATTCATGAGTATTGACTTGTTTCTTGACTTTAAAAAAGAAACTGGCTGCTACCGTTTCGCCAGGAACAAACGGCATGATTTCAGGTGTAAATATTTCTGATTGCATAGAATTTTCTTTTAGAGCATATAAAAAAAATCCATGGTTCCATGGTTGAATGAAAACAAAGCTCATTAATAATGGAAGAATGTATATGAATTTTTTCATTCTTAATCCCCCCAAATGACTATGGACATCTTTTATTTTTTTCTGATAGCCATTCTTTGTCATGATTCTTCTCCCGAACTGTTTGATTTTATGCGTATAAGGATAGCATAAAATGACAGAAAAGCAAGTGATAGCCTAACTAATTATGAATTAATTGCTTACTACCAAACAGGTAGTTTTGTAGCAAGCAATATTTAGAAGAAGTGTTTTTTTAGACAGACCCTCATGATCTTATCAAGACACAGCGTACAATACTGGAAGCTTTACAAGTTTTTGTGCCTAAATTGGTGCGGAGTTAAGGCAACAATTATTTTTTTGGATAACTAATCTGAACTTTTTGCAGTTTCCCATCCCAACTCACTTCTGCTTCCAGGGATTCACTAACAAACCGTAGAGGAATCATGGTTCTTCCTTGCTGGATAAACGGCGGGACATCCAATGTAACAGATTTTCCATCCACACTCGCGATGTCATGATTGATGATCATATAGACTGTATGTTCCCTGGTGGTTACTTTGATTCTTTGAATATTTGCTTCATATTCTATAGTCGCATGAGAACGGAACAGATACTCTGTGAGAAAGCGAAGACCGATGCAAGTCCTTCCTTGTTTCAGCACCGGAATATAGCCTAGTTCCATAGAAATCCATTTACCGTCTACTTTGGCTTGAATGGATCCAATGGTTAACTCGACCGTGGAGCCGATCGCATAGACGGAAACCGGAATGGTATGGTTCAGGAAAGACCACTGCTCCGGAAAGGTGATTTGAATCTCTCCTTGGTGTGTCTGCCAGGGAGTGAGTTTTTCACCGAGAATCTGATAATCAATCCGTTTGTCTGCCAGAGTACCATTCTGTTGTTGAGGTGTTAACCAAGGAACGGTAGAGGAAACTTGATAGGAAAGGATAGAAGGAGCGGAGATGTCATAATGCAAGGAACCAGATTCAGAAGAAAAGATGGAAATATTATCCTTATGGATTCGATCTTCCTTCCAATCGATCGTTAATGGCTCGATGGGGATCACATGATACCGGCAGTTTCCAAAGTCAGAGACATAGATATGGTTATTGGCTATCTTGGCTCGTATCGGGAAATAGAACTGATCGGGTTTCTCCAGATAAGCTTCTTTGGTAGTAC
>JAQVYZ010000057.1 GCA_028708485.1 Caldisericia bacterium
TTCCTGGGCTGCATTTTCTATAATGGTATTGCCATCTGCCAAACATGCGGCTAAAATAGCGTTTTCCGTGGCTCCGACCGAGGAATAGTCAAGATAGATCGTACTTCCCTTCAAACCGGAAGTTTTCATATGAATCCAGCCCTGTTCCATCGCAAGATCTGCTCCGAGCCTTTTCAAGCTATTGATATGCAGGTCCATTTGACGTGAGCCGATATTGCATCCTCCCAAGGGTGGAAGCCGTACTTCTCCACATCTTGTCAACATCGTACTTAATAAGGTTTGGGATCCTCTTATTTTCTCTGCATCAGCCAAGTCTGCCAGGCAGTTAATCTCTGTAGCATCAATCCAAAGGGATCCAGGCTCTTCCCCGTTGGTGACTCTAACACCAATCTGCTTCAAAATTCGAAGCATTGTTCGAATATCACCAATATCGGGCACGTTGAAAAGCTGTGTTACCCCTTTTATCAGCAGACAAGCGGTTAAAATAGGCAAGGAAGCATTCTTGGCACCGCTGATGGTTATAGAGCCATTCAGAGGTTTTCCTCCGCATATTTTTACCTGGCTCATACTTCAAACTCTCCCAACTGCTTTAATTCATCGGATAATGGTTGGGATGCCCAGCATTTTGCTTGTTTCAGAATTCTTTTTGCTGCCAGTCCGTCGCCAAATGGATTCTTTTTGGTGACCATTGTTTGGTAATATTGTTCATCACGTAATAAATGAGTTAATTCCTGCTGTACTGTTTCGGTATCGGTACCGACCAATTTCACTACGCCGGAAGCGATTCCCTCCGGTCTTTCGGTCACTTCTCTGGTCAACAGAACCGGAATGCCTAAGGTGGGAGCTTCCTCCTGAATACCACCGGAATCTGAGATAATAATATTCGATTTGCTCATGGCATCAATAAAATTCAGGTAATCCAACGGTTCAACCAGATTCACTTGTTGTAGTCCGCCTAAAATCGGGAAAATCGAGTCGCGAACGATTGGATTTTTATGTATAGGAAATAACACTTGCACGTCAGGATTTTCCAGGCATACCATTTTAACAGCCCTGGCAACAGATTCAATCGGTTTTCCCCAGGATTCCCTTCGGTGCATCGTCATTAAAATTTTTTTCTGATGAGTGTTTTGGCCGGCTTCCGGATTCCGGAGATGAGACAAAGCTTGCATGAGAGCATCAATGACAGTATTTCCTGTTATAGTCAACAACTGAGAAGCAATGTTCTCCTGCTGGATATTCAACTTCGCTTGTTTGGTAGGGCAAAAATGGATTTGACACAAAGCATCCGTCAGCCGGCGGTTCATCTCTTCGGGAAATGGATTCTCCATGTCGTAGGACCGCAATCCGGCTTCTACATGGGCTACAGGAACATGGTGATAAAAACCTGCCATACTAGCGGAATAGGTCGTAGTCGTATCTCCATGTACCATGATCAAATCAGGATTTTCCTGCTGTATAACCTCGGAAAACTGCTGGAGTACTCCACTAGTAATAAACTCCAAGGTCTGTGTTTTCTGCATGATATTAAAATCATAATCTGAGGATAATTCAAAAATTTCCATGACTTGATCCAGCATTTCCCGGTGTTGGGCAGTGAGTACCACTTTAGCCTGCCAGGCAGAATCTGCTTGAAATGCTTGCACTACCGGCGCCATTTTGATAGCTTCCGGTCTGGTTCCAAAGGTAAATAGAACTTTTGCCGGATTCATTATCGCATCACGAATAAAATAGGGACTAAACAAAGAAGCAATGTAATCACATAAAACAACACCGCGATCCTGCGTTGTCCCCATCCCTTTCGATGTAATTGATAATGGATATTCTCCAAGTCAGCTTCGTAGAATTTTTTGTGTTTGCGTAACCGGGTAACAGTAGAAAAGATCACATCAAAAGCCGGAACACCAATCGCCAATACGGATGCAATCAGGATAATACCCGTTGAAGTCTTGAGTCCGCCCCAAATGGAAATCATTGCAATCAGATACCCCAGTAAATGAGCACCGTTGTCGCCAAGTATTATCGTCGCAGGATGAAAATTAAAGCGTAAAAAAGCCAAACAGGCTCCGACCATAGCCATGCCAAATATTGCGGTGATCATGACACCTTTTACAATAGAGATAATCACCATGCCAATACCAGCAATCGCTGCGATGCCACCGGCTAATCCATCCAGTCCGTCAATCAGATTCAAAGCATTCATAAAAGCCACACACCAAAAAATGGTCAATGGTATACCTAGCCACCCTATTGCGAAGTAATCTCCCAACAAAGGATTGCTAATAAAGTAGATTCTGACTCCAAATAATATGGGTATGATGGAGGCAACAATCTGCCCCATCAGTTTCACGGCAGGTTTTAGACAATACCGGTCGTCTAACAGCATAATGATAAACACAAAAAGAGAGCCTAAAAAGATACCAAACATCTGCAGACTTAATCCAATTGACAAGACGATCGCACACCAGAAACCAAAAAAAATAGCAATCCCCCCTGTTCTTGGATTTGCTTTCTGATGAATTTTCTCTCGGTTTTTTGGTTCTATTCTTGCCTTATGATGATGTTGCGGATCAGATTTTATGCCATCCACAATAGAGAGCTTAAAACCGATTTGCCGACTATAGGGAATAAACCACCAAGTCAGGATAACAGCGTATAAAAAAGAAAACCAATATAATGGCATAACTAACCTAACCCAACTGTTTTCATCTTCATGAATTGTATCGTTGGCGGCTAATTTGTCAATGGACTGAAGTAGCTTAGGATGATGATTGATACAAGTTTAAAGACGTTTCATACGATGCCATTTTCAGAAACTTTTCCATTCGTCTGTCAAGCCTTGTTTTCTTGTTTAAGGGAGTCTGTTCGTCCAAGAAATACTGAATCTCCTTTTTCACAGTCTCTAACATGGTTTTATGATCGCGATGTGCTCCCCCCAGGGGTTCAGGCAGAATGCCATCAATCAACCCAAATTGCATCAAATCTTTGGAAGTGATATGCAATTTCTCCGCAAATTGGGAAGCTCTGGAAGTGTCTCTATAAAGAATATTGGAACAACTTTCCGGTGAGATGACAGAATAGATAGCATACTCTAACATCAGTATTTTATCCCCGATTCCAATCCCTAACGCCCCGCCGGATCCACCCTCGCCGGTCACAATCACCAGTATAGGCACCTGAATCCGGAACATTTCACGTAAATTATAGGCAATCGCTTCCGACTGGCCATGTTCTTCTGCGGCGATACCGGGATAAGCCCCTTGGGTATCCACCATTAACACGACAGGACAATTGAATTTCTCCGCTAACCGCATCAATCGTATTGCTTTTCGGTACCCTTCCGGATTTGCCATACCAAAATTATTCAGGATATTTTCCTTGGTATCTTTACCTTTATTATGGCCAATGACCATAATGGGCTTACCCTGAAACGTTCCTATGGCGCTAAAAATAGCGTTATCATCCATATAATGACGGTCTCCGCAGAAATAGACATAGTCCGGGATTAAGTAACGTATGTAGTCTATCAACTTCGGTCTTTCGGGATGTCTGGCGATTAATACTGTTTCCCATGAGGTTAAATGAGAATAAATCAGCTTTATTTCTTCGGATAATTCTTGTTTTAATCCTTCCAGAGAGCTAGAAAGATCAATTTGTTTTGAAACACTCTCTTGTTCCAGCTCTTCGATCTTCTTTTCCAATTCAGACACAGGTTTCTCAAAAGGCAGGTAATTCTTCATGCTTTCGTTTTTCCTTTTGAGTAGAATTGGAGAAGCCTCGTGAGTAGTTTTCGCATATTCTTTCTCTCTACTATTTTGTCTAACTGGCCGTGATCTAACAAAAATTCAGCTGTTTGAAAACCTGCTGGAAGTTTTTGCTTAGTGGTTTGTTCAATGATTCGTGCCCCTGCAAAACCGATAACAGACGAAGGTTCGGCGATAATGATATCCCCCAGAAAAGCAAAACTGGCACTAACGCCTCCTGTGGTAGGGTTGGTTAAAATGGAGATGTACAATCCCCCCTGCTCCTGGAATTTTCCAATGGCAGCCGACGTTCGTGCCATTTGCATCAAAGAGAAAATCCCTTCCTGCATTCTGGCGCCTCCGGAACTGCTGACTAAAATTAAAGGTGTATGATTCAACCTTGCTTTATCGGCTAGACGGACAATTTTCTCTCCGACAACGATTCCCATACTGCCACCGACAAAATCAAAATCCATTACCCCTATCGCAACCCGGGTATTTTCTATGTTACCCAAACCGGTAATGATCGCCTCCAGGTGGTTTGTTTTCTGAATTCCCTCTTCCAATCTCTGGGTATAAGGCTTTGTATCGGAAAATTTTAAAATATCGAAACTGGATAAATCAGTATCGGTCTCCTCAAAGGTGTTTTCATCCAGTAAAATCTCAATACGCTTGGACGCTGATAATTTAAAATAAAAATTGCATTTCGGACAAACCGATAAATTCTCTTCTAATTGTTTGGCATACTGAATGGATCTACACGATGGACATTTTATCCAATCAGGATTCTCGATGTTCTTTTCCTGTGGTTTTACTATTTTGGGTGTGTTGCCTTTAGAAAAGGAAATCATGAGACCTTCTTGAATAGGATGGTGTAATTATGACCGCCAAATCCGAATGAGTTCGACAATCCATACCGGCATTCCGCTTCCACCATTTGATTCGCTGTGTAATTCAGATTGCATTCCGGATCTGGTGTTTCAAGATTGATAGTAGGATGAATTTTCCCGCTCTCCAGCGTTAATGCAGTTACTACAGCTTCTACCCCTCCTGCAGCTCCCAATAAATGCCCGATCATCGATTTTGTCGAATGAATATGAATGGACTTGGCATGTTCCCCAAATAATAAATTAATCGCTTTTGTCTCTGTCGCGTCGTTGGCCGGGGTAGAGGTACCATGAGCATTAATATACGTAATATCCTGAACAGATATGTTGGCTTCCTCAATGGCTTTCCTCATACATAATGCCTGGTATCGTCCCGACGGTTCCGGCAGAGTAATGTGGTAAGCATCCGTACTGCATCCATACCCAACGACTTCAGCGTAGATATGCGCTTTTCTGCCAACCGCATGTTCCCATTCCTCCAGAAATAAGACTCCTGAGCCTTCTCCGATAACGAATCCGTCGCGATTCAGATCAAATGGTCTGGAAGCTTTTTCGGGATGTTCATTCTGACGTGAAAGCGCTTTCATATTCGCAAATCCAGCTACAGATATCGGATTGATGGCTGCTTCTGCTCCGCCTGCCAGCATAAAATCCTCGAGACCAAACTTGATTCGATGAAATGCTTCTCCAATCGCATTTGTACCCGTTGCACAAGCCGTGACAGGATTACTGGTAATGCCTTTGGCTCCCAATCGAATCGCTACCTGAGCAGCCCCAATATTACTGATCATTTTTGGGATGTAAACCGGGCTGACTCGGTTCGGTCCTTTCTCATGCAAAACGATGACTTCCTTGGTAAACGTATCTGTTCCGCCAATGCCACTTCCCAAAATCACACCAAAACGCTCTTTCTCCGACTCATCTAATTGAATCGAAGCATCCTCAAAACACAAAATCGAGGCTACCAGTCCAAATTGGCAAAACCTATCCATTCTCTGGCTGTCTCTTGGGTGGACATAAGGATGAATATCAAAATCCTTTATTTCACCGGCGATTTTGACTGAATAAGCTTCCGTATCAAAAGCATCAATCCTTGTAATCGCATTTTCCCCGGATAATAACCTATGAAAGAAAAGCGTAGTATCCGATCCAAGGGGGGTAACCACCCCTACTCCTGTGACAGCCACTCTTCGAGGATTCATGTTGTGCCTTTATTTTACATGGTTAGCGATATATTCAACCATCTGTCCAACGGTCTGGATCTTTTCTGAATCTTCTTCAGGAATCTCCATACCGAATACTTCTTCCAATGACATGATGATGTCAACTAAAGCAAGTGAGTCTGCGCCCAAATCATTGATAAAATGCTTGGATTCAAGAACTTCATCCTCGTTGATGCCTAATTTGTCTGCAATGATAGGTTTAGCTTTTTCTAAAATTTCTTTTGTGTTCATTTTTTCCCCCTTTAAAGTGATAATCCACCGTCTACTACCATTACCTGGCCAGTGATGTACCCAGCCAGATCTGAGGCAAGAAATAATGCTGCATGAGCAATATCTAACGGCCATCCAAAACGCTTTATATATACTTTTTCCAAAAATGCCTCTTTTAATTCCTGTGATAATTGATCAGTCATGTTTGTTTGAATATAACCCGGTGCGATACAGTTTGCGGTGATATTCCTAGATCCGTACTCACGAGCGATTGTTTTCGTTAATCCGATGATGCCAGCTTTGGAGGCGGAATAATTTGCCTGACCGGCATTTCCTGACATCCCGATAATGGATGATATATTGATGATGCGTCCAAATCGTTTTTTCATCATTTCTTTAATGGCGAATCGAGCACACTGGAAGGTGCCGGAGAGATTGATATCAATGACGGATTGCCACTCCGCATCGGACATTCTGATTAATAATTGATCCCGAGTGATGCCGGCATTATTCACTAAG
>JAQVYZ010000058.1 GCA_028708485.1 Caldisericia bacterium
AAGAACTGAGAGATGCCGGATCCTGGGAAGTACCCATTGTTGTGAATGCCGGAGATTTTGGTATCGCTGACACAGTCAAGATTCAGGAATTGGTTGCGAATCCGGAAGTAAAAGGTGTTTTAATTGACTTCTGGGCAACCTGGTGTGAACCTTGCAAGGCTGAAATGCCCTTTTTGCAGGATATCTACAATGAATACAAAGAACAAGGCTTAGCGATGGTAGTGATCACTATCGATAACAGCGAGAGCCTTCGGGATCAGATCATCAAAGATGTTAAAGAAAATATCAAACATGAAGGCGGAGAAGGCGGGTTAATCACCTATCCTATCGGCTGGGACCTGAAGCAAGAAATTAAAGCCTTCTATGGTATCACCTCTATTCCTGTGACTTACTTGATCAACAAAGAGAATAAGATTGTTTATGAGCACAGCGGTTTCACGGAAGAGTTAATGGAAGAGCTCGGAGAAGCTGTTCACAACTTAATCGTGGGTGAAGAATAGTCTGAACGATCTTTTAACGAATTCAAAAAGGCGAATGGCTTCCGGGTCATTCGCCTTTTATTACAGTAAAGGAAAGGATTGAAAGCGTAACAATGCGTGTGATTTCAGGAAAGCAGAGAGGAAAAACTTTAGTATCTCCTGAGCATCTTCCCTTACGTCCTACCTCCAATAAGGTTCGTGCCGCTCTTTTCAATATCCTGCGTCCCCAGATTAAGGACATCACTTTTCTTGACTTATTTGCCGGAACTGGTGCTATTGGCATCAATGCATTATCAGAAGGCGCTTCGCAAGTTACCTTTGTTGAGAAGAACCCAGCTTGCCTGACAGCTTTGTTCAAGAATGTGAAACAGGTTGGTCTGAGTGATAAGGTTGTGATCAAAAAGATCGCTGTCGAGAGATTTTTACAAAAAGCAGAAGAGTTATATTATTCAATCGTGTTTATGGATCCGCCTTATGCTTATACCATCCCTCAGTTTCTAGAGGTTTTGTATCCTTTGTATAAGAAAACCCCTGCAGATTGCGTCATTTTTGTAGAGCATGTCCGGGATTTAGACCTTGAGCAACTGTGTGTACAGATAGGGTTTCAGTATACCTGCAGAAATTACAGCAATACTCGTTTGAGTATCCTGACGAAATCATGATTAGCGCAATATACCCAGGCAGTTTTGACCCGATTACCCTGGGGCATGTGGACGTAGTAGAGCGTGCAATCACTGTATTTGACGAACTGTTTGTCCTGGTGGCGGAGAATGAGCGAAAACAATACATGTTTACTCTGAAGGAGAGATTGAAATTTGCCAGGGAGACTTTTCAATCGGTTCCCCATGTACATGTCGACTCCTTTCACGGTTTACTAGTAGAGTATATGAGAGCCAAGAAAATACGGGTATGTGTCAGAGGATTACGGGTATTGTCCGATTTTGAATATGAGATGCGTATGGCAATCACAAATAAGCAGTTATGGTCTGATTATGAAGTCTTTTATCTGATGTCTGATATCAAATATGCCAATTTCAGCTCTTCTCTGGTCAGGGAAATACTTCATTTCCGCGGACATATTAATGACTTTGTACCAGATTCGGTCGTTCATTATCTTAAAAAACAGCAGGAGGAAGACGATGTCTGATCCTAAAAGTATGCTTAACAAATTTGATGATTTGTTGCAATTGGTAGAGAATGGCAAACATGTACCTTTTTCAAATTTGGTGATGATTAATCATGAAGAGATTTCGAATATGATTCTTGAATTGAAGGAGAATTTTCCGGAAGAGATACGAAAGTGCAGTCTACTCCTGCAAGAGAAGGAATCTTTTATGGAAAGAACCCGTGAGGAAGCTAAACGGATCATCCAAAAAGCGGAAGACGAAAAAATGGAGAAAGTCAAAGAAGAATCTATTTATAAAGAAGCCGAGAGAGCTGTGTTTGAGATGAAAGACAGAACCAAACAGCAGATGATGGAGATGCTGGCAGGTGTCAGCCAAGCTATCATTGAGCTGGATAAAGAACTACGCGATAAATTGAACGAAGTCTATACAGGCATCAAAGAAGTGTATAAACCAATTGATCAAACTATTAAATCCATTCAGACAGACTGGATCGAAAAAGTCTAAAGGAGTTGTTATGCCCGTTTACGAATACCAGTGTCTTGATTGTAACCATATTTTTTCCCAATTCTTTTTTACATTGGATACTGGCGTGGTTTGTTGTCCAGTTTGTCAAAGTCAGCATCTGAAGAAATTGATCAGCCAGATTGGCAATGTGAATAAAAAAGGCTCCACATCTTCCTGTGAGTCCTGTTCATCAGGAAATTGCAGTAGTTGTCATGCAGAATAGAGGCATTATGAGACATAGATGGTTCATTTTCCTGTTAATCTTTATCCTGATCGGTTTTCCAAATGCTTCCCGGGCAGTAGAGACAGAGCAGAACAAAGATATCACTTGGCGTACCATGCTCAGTCTTGTCTCATCGAACCATGCCTATCAATATATCGAAGCACTTGCTTCCCCAGAAATGGAAGGCAGACAAGCTGGGACTGATGGAGCCAAAAAAGCGGCCCGGTATATCGAACAATTGTTTCAGGGATTTGGTCTGAGAGGTTTTAAGAGCGGAGACCGGGAAGCGTACACACAACCGTTTCCCATCCAGACTTACAATGTGCTTTCCGGCACCTCTTTACGCCTTGTTTCTAAAGAAATAGATAAAAGCTATCAATATCGACAAGACTTCTCCCCCCTGCTCTATTCTTCAAAAGGTCAAGCGAGTGGAGCGGTCATATTTGTCGGATATGGCATCACTGAAACTTCCATGAATTGGGATGACTATGCTCAGAAAAACGTGAAAGGCAAAATCGTTCTGATGTTTCGCAAATCACCTGATTTTGTGGAATTTCCCTCGTCTTCTTCCTTATTTATCACTAAGATTGAGACCGCAAAAAGGAACGGGGCTATCGGCGTATTAGTGGTTGATAAGCCTGTTGAGGACTATCGGTTCATGATTGAATCCAAATCTGTTTACGCGGAGCCCAAAGAAGATTCCATTCCGGCTGTTTTTATCAATGAAGGTACGGCAAACGAGATATTGGCCACCTCAGGAAGTGATATCGAAACGCTTTATCATGAGATGGAAAAAACCAAAAAACCGGTTTCCCTGGATATAAAAGCGGGAATTGAGATGAAGGTAAGTTTCTCCTTTACCACTGAGCAGACTGAGAACGTGATAGGGATCATTCCGGCAGAAGATCCTGAAACGAAAGAACATATCATTATTTGTGCGCATTATGATCATATAGGGAAAGATTTAGTGAATCATACCCTCTTCCCGGGAGCCAATGACAATGCTTCGGGAACAGGTGTTTTAATTGAACTGGCAAGAGTTTTCAGCTCTTTTTATTTTCATCCGAAAGTTAATGTTGTGTTCATTGCTTTTTCAGGCGAGGAAGAGGGACTGCTTGGTTCGGTACATTACACAGAAAATCCGATATTTCCGCTGGAAGATGCGTTGTGTGTATTGAATATGGACATGGTTGGTACCGGTACTGGAAAACTAATTTCGGGTACTGATGCCAAGATTTATCCTGATCTGGCCGATGCAATCAAAGAAGCCGCAGAACAAACTGAGGTCGTTACGTCTTTTAATGCGGGATTGTTGCGCAGCGGTTCAGACCACGTTGCCTTTGCGATCAAAAAAGTGCCTTCCGTATTTTTTATTCGCAGTAATCCCACCGATATCGGGGGATATCATTCTGAAACTGATGTGGTTGCTACGATCAGCCAAAAGAATTTGGAAGAACAAATCAAATTAACCATGGGAACAGTTTGGATTTTTGCGGAAGCTGATTATTTTATTCTTGATTTCTCAGATTCCATCTGGGCAAACAGACCTATCCTTCATCCGAGAATCGCTTTGAAGGGTGTGGGATCTGAGGGAGTCTATGGCACTATTAATGAAGATTCTTTCAAAATAGACGAGACCGGACTGCTTAAGTATCTGGTCAATTTGAAGTCAGGAGAGCAAGTGATCCATTTGGAAGTGCTGTATGAAGAACGCTTGGTGTATGAGAAATATGTTCATTATACAGCCGATCCGGAGCCTGAATTAATCTGTGATTTTGATTTTAATTACTCAGTCAACCTCGACGACTTCCTTTTCCTGACCAAACAATGGAACAAAACGGCGAATTCCATTGAAAAACAATTAGCGGATGTCAATGTAGATTCTATTGTCGATGAAAAAGATTTTGCTCTTTTCAACCAATCTTTTGGATATACAATAAATCCATGAGAAAAAATCAGATTATTTTGAATTCTCGTGAGCATAAGAAAAAACAAACTAATCGATTTCTGACGGTACTGTTTATTGGGTTTATTGTCGTAGGTGGCTTATATTTCCTGCTTCACCAGCGGGATGTAAAAATAAGCGGGATGAAATTCTACTATTATGATGATCAGAAAAATGAGCTAGTTCCGGTTCAAAAGAATTTTAATGCCACCGGTTCCCAGGAGAAAGCAGTCAAGCTGGTGATTGAAAGCCTCTCTCTTCCCCCTGAGAAATCAGAACTGATTTCATTGATTCCTGCTTATTCGAAAATTAAGTCAGTTCAATTGCAGAACGAATTATGCGATATTGTGTTTGAAAGCTCGATTTTATCCGAACAGGTCAACACTGTTTCGAAAGAAGCGGCTGCCGTTTATTCCATTGTGAATACTCTCACGGAGCTTCCCAATATCCAAAAAGTAAAAATTAGCATTGATGGGAAAAAAGATCCTTTCTTTAAACGCTATATCACCATTACAGACCCTCTGGTCCGCCTGGTAGGACCCCTCCCTAAAGGACTGAATACTCTCTTATATTTTTATCACGAGGAACTAGATTCCTTTATTGGTGAATACAGGGAGATTCCTGCCACGGAAGACCAAAATCAATTAGCTTCGAATGTTGTCAATCAGCTATTATTGGGATCAAGCCACCCGAAAGCCACTTCCTATTTTCCTGGAGGAACGAAGCTGAATAATGTCACTATTAACAATAGTATCGCCGCCATTGATTTTTCCAAGGAGATCAGACGCTTTTCGCTTGGTGCGGAAGAAGAGTTGATTTTGGTGAATTGCTTAGTGCTTTCCTTAACAGAATTAGATTCAGTCAGTAGGGTGGATTTTTTGGTGGAGGGGAAAGAAGCCTATACATTGGCCGGTCACGTGAAAACCAACCAACCGATTTCCAGATGGTTCGGCTTAAAGGATCCCCAGGATATTGTCCTCTATTTCGTGACGAAGCTGGAATCCACCACGTTTTTTTTGGCACAAATTCAACATCAGGAACAAAAAGCTAGTCCAAATGAGATTCTTCAGTTGTTGCTCAAGGGTCCTACTGCAGAAGGAAGAGAAAACGGTATTTTAACAGATATTCCTTCCCCAACAAAACTAAACGGATTAATTCCCCGGGAGAATAATGAACTGATTGTGGATATCGGATTGGAAATTAATAAGTACAGTAGTGCTCAGCAGGAAGCCAGTAGTCTAAAACAGATATTCTTAACATTATCAGAGAATACAAATTTTAATAAAGTGATGTTTTATTTTAATGGGAAAAACATGGAATCCTTGCCTTTTGGAACGGACACCTCGCAGTTTTTCAACAAATAACCAGTTTAGATCGCCAGGGCATTGATCATATCTTCATATATTTCTTTGTTGACTTGTTTGGAATGCGTAGCGGTAATTTCAAGAGGAATTCTGACTATCTCATTGTTCGAAAGTCCGATGACTTTTCCAAAATCTCCGCTTTCTGCAGCTAATACGGCATGATAACCAAAGCTGGTCGCTAAAAACCTGTCGATATAGGTTGGATCTCCACCGCGCTGGATGTATCCTAGAACAGCGTATCTTGGCTCTATATCAGTCATTGATTTAATCTTCTTGCTTAATTCCGAAGCTGTGCCGGATCCTTCTGCAATGACGATAATAAAGTGTTTTTTCCCTAAATTAAAATTATGCTTGATCCTATGCGAAAGTCTCTCGATATCATAGGTTACTTCCGGAATAATGATCTCGTCTGAACCTACTGCTATACCGCAATGTAAAGCGATAAAACCGACATCTCTTCCCATCACCTCGATAATAAACACCCGTTCATGGGAAGTTGCGGTATCTCTAATTTTATCTATCGCACCAATGGCATTGTTCAAGGCTGTATCAAATCCTATAGTCTGATCGGAGCCATATACATCATTATCAATCGTGGAAGCAATACCCACAACTGGGAAGTGCTTTTTATGGAGCTGATAGGAGCCTTGCTGGCTTCCATTGCCACCTATGATGATCAAACAGTCTACATTTTCGGATCTTAACCATTCAATGGCTTTGTCTTGTGCTGTTTCTTCCTCAAAAATAGGCGCTCTGGCAGTTAATAGCATAGTTCCACCGCGGTTCAGGATCCCGCCTACCAAACGAGAGTTTAACGGTAGAGATTCCCGGTTGATTAAACCAAGATACCCTCTTTGAATTCCGATTACTTCATGTTTTCGATAGATGGCAGTGCGAACAACGG
>JAQVYZ010000059.1 GCA_028708485.1 Caldisericia bacterium
ATTCTACCAAAAAAGGCGGCAATCAATCCTAAGAAGCCGATCGCAAAAAATGGGATCATGCCGTTACCCAGAGTGAAGAAATGCTGTATGGTGCCGGACGGGCAAGCGCCTGCAGCCAACGGATCTGACCAGCAGACCATCCAGGGCATCGGAAAACGCTTCAGGAAAATGGGGGGTAACGTAGCCATGAAGTAAAAGATCCCGGACCCAAGCAAGAAGCCAATAATCTGAACAGTATTTTTTACGTTGGTGTTTCTGAATTTACTTGCCATGTTGTCCTCCGGTTTTCCTGGTGGCCATTGCAATCACCTTGTATACCACTAATGTTATAACGAATATTCCTGCGATTGAACCGAGAATCTTAAAATTAATCTCACCTAAACCAATACAGGAAAGACATAAAGTCATCGCAGTGCCATAAATTTCAGGCAACTGGCTCTCCGCGGAGAAGCCTAAATTGCTCAGTGACCCGGTTCCCAGTAACATCAAAAAGATACAGACTAACGCTACCAACCAGAATAAATACCCCGAACTCCTTTCGGTTCGTGCTGTTGAGACAGGTGGTTTCTTTTTGGTGGTAGACTCCCTAGTTTCTTGGTTTGCTTGGTCTGGCATGTCATATTCCTTTCATTCAGAATCTTATTACCTAATCTAAATGCTTTTATACCAGTCTTTTTGACAGTTGCAATAGATACAGTATAATTCAACATAGCTGTAAGCAGGAGGAATGAATGGTCACTGCAAATGAATTAAGACAAGGCAAAGCATTTGAAATGGATGGGGAATTATATGTGGTAACTGCTTTTCAGCATATAAAGCCCGGGAAAGGCTCTCCTTTCGTAAGAATCAAAATGCGAAACATAAAAACCAGTTCCACTACAG
Source organism: Caldisericia bacterium (assembly GCA_028708485.1). GTDB lineage: Bacteria > Caldisericota > Caldisericia > UBA6126 > UBA6126 > UBA6126. The sequence goes on from JAQVYZ010000059.1 coordinate 883, forward strand.
AGAGAACGTTTCGACCCGATGAAAAAGTACAGGATGCCTATCTGGAACACCGAAAGATGCAATTTCTTTATAAGGCAGACGGTTATATCTTCATGAATACAGAAACCTTTGAGCAGATCACATTACCCGAAGATGAAGTAGAAGAAGCAGCCAATTATCTTCTTGACAACGTGTTAGTCGATATTCTTTTTTACGGTGAAGAACCAATCGGTGTTGAACTTCCCACTAGCATGGAACTGAAGGTAACACGTACCGAACCCGGTTTTAAAGGAGATACCGCGCAAGGTGGCAGCAAACCAGCCACATTAGAGACAGGATTATCCATCAATGTGCCCCTATTCATTGAAGAGGGAGATACCATAAAAGTCGACACCAGAACCGGAGAGTATATTGAGAGGATGTCAAGAGGATGACGAATCTTTAGAATTTTGCTTCCTTTCTCCGTATGAAAAATAATGCGATCTTTTTTAATCAAAGACTGCACGAACGCTTATTATTTTTATTATTCCAACTGGAATTTCGCTCAGATAAGATTGAAGAATTAACAGTCATTTACAAAGATTATCCGGACGATGAAAAAGTAGATGAAGAAGGATTAGGATTGTTATCCAATAATATAGCCGTAGAAATCTCGGATAGAATCGTTGATATCGACAACCTGATCCAGCAGTTTTTAGAAAATTGGTCATTTGAAAGAATTATGCTGGTTGATAAAGAGACCTTGAGAATCGGAGTATATGAATTGTTATATCAGCAGGATATGGAACCCCGAATCGTCATTGACAGATTGGTGAGGTTATCCAAAAAGTACGGAGGAGAAAACTCAGGGAAGTTCATTAACGGTATTCTGGGCGCTATTCACCGAAATAATGATAGTTTGTTTAACGATAGATAACGTCTCCGTACCCGAAAAATTTTGGTAAAGCGTGGTGGTGAAAATGGAAAATCATTCTTTGCATCAGTACCTGGAACAGAAAAAAAAGCAGATAGACCAGACCTTGAACGATTCTTTAAGCGAGATTAAGGAAAAATCCTCTCTTTATGCGGCCATGTCTTATGGCATTTTTTCCGGTGGAAAGAGAATTCGGCCTGTATTGCTCCTGGCTGTAAGCGAAGGGTTCGGAGTCAATCCGGAAAAAGCCATGATTCCAGCATGCGCGCTGGAGTGTATTCACACTTATTCGCTGATTCATGACGATCTACCTTGCATGGACAATAGCGATACCCGCCGGGGGAAACCTACTGTTCATAAATTGTACGGGGAAGATATGGCTTTATTAGCTGGTGATGCGCTTTTAACTCATGCTTTTTTTCTCTTAACCTCCCCAAAAGCTTGCGAGCTTATTTCTGCTCCCGTTTTAGTGAGATTAATCAGCGAGTTATCGCATAAAAGCGGTGTCTTCGGCATGGTGGAAGGACAAGCGTTTGAACTGCTACAGCAACAAAACACACTTTCAGAAGATATTTTACATTATATCGATGAACACAAAACCGCTGCTTTGTTTTCAGCGGCGCTTTCCATGGGGGCTATCCTGGCAGAAACTGATCCTGATACCATAGAGACCTACAGTAAAATCGGCCGGCAGTTTGGACATGCTTTCCAGATTGCGGATGATCTCCAGGATTATGAAACAGATCAAAACCTCACCAATTATGTGCATTTGCATGGTTTGGAATACAGCCGTCAAAAACTTCACGCTTATGTGAGCGAGGCAAAAGCACTGATATCAGCTCAACCGATTCCACATCCACGCATTTTAGAATTATTTTCCCTGCTTGAAAGAGAGTAAAGACCTTATGAGAGACTATTCAGAGTTAAACTCACTGAATAAAAAACAAACCAAACAGCTCTGCGCAGATGTTCGGGAAGTATTGATCAGCACGATATCGAAAAATGGCGGGCACCTGTCTTCCAACCTGGGAGTGGTCGAGTTAACCGTTGCCCTGCTAAAGTGCTTTCACCCCCCGCAGGATGACATCGTCTTTGATGTCGGACACCAATCTTACACTTATAAGTTGCTGACAGGAAGATGGGAGGCGTTTAACACCCTCAGACAGGAAAATGGCATCAGTGGATACCCTGATCCCAAAGAGAGTGAATTTGATTCCTTTATCAGCGGTCATTCAAGTACCGCTCTCTCTATTGCGTTTGGATTTGCATTAACCAAAAAACTAAAAGGGGATCCTTCTTACACAGTCGCTCTTGTCGGAGATGGCTCTTTAACAGGGGGGGAGGCATTTGAAGCGTTGAATAATATCGGGCATTATCAGCTGAATGTTCTCGCTATTCTCAATGACAACGAGATGTCTATCAGCAGAAATGTCGGTTCTTTGTCTCTAAGTTTATCCAAATTAAGAAGCAGTCTATTCTATCGAAGAATGAAATTGAAGTACCGGAGCCGTTTGCAGAAAATTGGATTCCCCGGGAAACTCTTGATTCAATTCTGGGATTTTATTCGCCAGCTCATCAAAAAGATTTTCTCGATCAAAGTGATATTCGAGGAAATGGGCTTTTCCTACCTTGGTCCTGTTGACGGTCATGATATAGACGAGATGGTCGATATGATACAACGAGCCAAGAATTTTAAAAAACCGGTACTGCTGCATATCATCACCAAAAAAGGGAAAGGATACGAGTGTGTAGAGAATGATCCCACCAAATTCCACAGCTCTCCCCCGTTTGTGATTGAGGGTAATCATTTTACAACGATGCCAAAGCAACCCTCCTATTCTGAAACGGCGGGTTTGTCTGTGTTAAAAATGATGACTCTTCACAAAAAAGTGATTTTCCTAACAGCGGCGATGGGAGAAGGATTGGGAATGGCTGCCGCTGCGAGTTCGTTTCCTCATCGCTTTTTCGATCTGGGTATCGCGGAACAGCATCTGACTTCTACTGGCGCTGCTATCGCAAAAAAAGGATTTATCCCGATTATCGGCATTTATTCTACATTTCTTCAAAGAGCTTATGACCAGATTATCCATGACTGTTGTCTTCTGAACCTGAAAGTTATTTTCCTGGTAGACAGGGCTGGAGCCGTGTCCGATGACGGGCCGACTCATCAAGGCTCTTTTGATATTGCCTCATTTCTTCCGCTACCCAACACCACGATTCTCTCTCCTTCCAGCGCTTCAGAATTGGAAAAAATGATTCAATGGGCAGTTGAGAACGCTGTCGGACCTACCTTTATCCGGTACCCCAAAACTTCCTCACAAGCTCATCGCTACCAAGAGGAGATTGAATTTGGGAAGTCTCATCTTATCGAAGATAAACCGGGAACTCATCTCCTTTTTCTGGGTCCGTTTTTTGAAACAGCCAAAAAGGTACGGGAACTCCTGCTTCCTAAAGGGATTGAAATCGGCTTTTCAGATGCCCGTTTTGCAAAACCGCTGGATGAAAGTTTCCTGGTGAATATCGCCCACAATCATTCCTTGCTGGTCACGTTGGAAGATGGCGTTGTGACAGGAGGATTCGGACAATATATCCAATCTTTCCTGCAAGAAAAAGAGCTGACGAATTGCCATACCATGACACTTGGTATCCGGCTACCCCTGTTGAAACAGATGAAACGAGAACGCTTACTTGAGATGAACCATCTATCCGCTGAAAAAATTGCGGGAACCATTCTGGAATATTGGCATAAAAAAATATAGGATTACAATAGGACAAACGCTTGCAAAGGAGTACAAAATGGTAGTGGGTCTTCATTTTAGAAAGCGAATAGAGAGAATTACCAGCATCACCCACCAGATCATTCTGTTTCTAACATCCCGGAAAATAGAAGTACTCATCACCGAAGAAAATCAGGATTTATTTCCTGATGTCCCCGTATTCCATAAGAATAATGCCCAAACATTAGACTTCCTGATATCGATCGGGGGAGACGGTACTTTTTTACAAGCTTCGCAATATGCGATTCAGCACCAAATTCCGATTATCGGTATCAATTATGGCTATACCGGTTTCCTGACTTCTATTGAAAAAGAAGACATCTTCGCATCATTGATGGATATTATCGAACAACGGTACACCCTAGAAGAACGTTCCGTGATGAAAGCCGTTTTAATACGGAATGGCAAGGAATGCGTCGATCATTATGCCGTTAATGATATCGTGATCCAGCGTGAAGCAGAGGAGAAAATTCTTCAGTTAACCGTTTTTTTAGGAAAACACAAAATCATGGATGTGCGGGGAGATGGATTGATTACCTCGACGGCTACAGGTTCGACCGCTTATTCATTATCAAATCACGGGCCGATCGTCGACCCTAAATGCCCTGTTTTTCTGATTAATCCAATCGGATCACACTCTTTGACTTCCCGTTGCGTGATTGTGCCGGATCATAAAAAGATTTTTATCGCGGTAACGACAATCAATGAACACTCTAAATTGATTTACGATGGTATAGAAGCGATCCAAATCGAGCACCAGGACCGGATCAGCATTGAAAAATATCCGTTTCCCCTAAAGCGGATTGTTTTACAACCAAAACACTTTTTTGAAGTGTTACACGAAAAATTCAATTGGAATTGATCGATGCTGCAATTGATACAAATCCATGATTTTATTCTCGCCAGAGAGATTTCTTTCGAATTAGGCACCGGACTGAATGTGATTACCGGAGAGACAGGAGCCGGCAAAACAATCGTGATTAATGCGTTGAAATACGGAATCGGGGAGAATTTACCCAAAGAATTGTTTGATTTCTCACACCAGCAGCCTAATGTAGTACTGCATTTCTCCATTCCACGCCCCGATCTGTTTCAATGGTTTGAATTGGATCCCGAAGAAGAGATCATCTGCCAGAGAATCACCAAGAACACCGGAAAAACACTCGCTTACATCAACGGAGTGCACGTACCCCTGCCTCTTTATAGGGATTTTTGCCGGCAGTTGCTTCAGATTCACGGACAGAATGATACCGAACAGTTGTTTTCCACCACGACTCAGAAGAAACTCTATGACCGGTTTTTTGCCGGTACATTGCAACCATCGATTGATCAGATCGAATCCCTACGCAATCAATACATTACCATCAAGCGGGAGTTGAAAAAGTTATACCAACATGAACAGGATCGAGCTAGAGAGATCGATTTTTTACGCTACCAAATCCATGAAGTCGAGGAGGCTTCTCTCCGAGAGGATGAATGGGAAGCTTTGTTGGAACAGAGAGAGATCCTGACTCATCGGGAGAATATCAAAGCGGCTTTACAACAGGCTCAAAAGCTGTTCCAACCGGAGCAACCATTTTCCACTCTCTACCCTCAACTGGTCAACCTGTTAAACCAAACGGAGGGACTGAAGCAGTATTCTGATGAATTAAACAGTGTAAGCGAATCCTTCCAGACGATCCTAACGCTCATGAAAGAATCCGAACGGGATATTGAACATAGTATTGATGCGATCACGGCACAAGATTCTGAGCAGGTGCTCTACTCAGTACTCAGCAGGATTGACCTGATTAAGAATCTTCAGCGAAAATTTGGCGAGACTATCCCTGAAATCCTGAAAACAAAAGCGAATTTAATTGAGCAACTATCCTCCCTACAACACGAAGAAGAAAAAACAAGCTCTCTGGAAAAGAACCTGGAGATCATTACCCAATCTCTCACCACTCTCTCCTTACAGATCAG
>JAQVYZ010000060.1 GCA_028708485.1 Caldisericia bacterium
TGTATAAGGGGTAATCACTTTTCCATCCTGAACCAAAGAAATCCGAAAAGTCTGGTTTACAACTGCTTCTGCATCAAAAAAAGGAATAAAGTGTATTTCCGGATCGTGAGACTGATAAAAGGAAAAAGACGGGTGAAATAAAAGTTGTTCTTTCATGGCAGAGAAAGAGGAACTGTCCGGGAAGTAACGTTCACCGTTTAAAGTGGTTAGCAGTTGGGCAAAAAAACCTCGATCCTGTGTTGAGATAATAATTGGTAAAGATTGTTCCGGCTTTGAAAGGTAAGGTCTCTGGCATGCCTGCAGCAAGGTGCTGAGATAGGAAATAAATACCTCCTTCTCATACCGCCTTCCTTTGAATCGAAAACAACCTGATTTTTTTTCTCCCGCCCGAGAATACTCAAAACATACGCTCATATCTAAAAAATGGTCTTGATAAGAAAGATACACGCCATTATTATTATGCAGCTGAAAGATATGATCAATCAACTTAATATGGTTGCTGAAAGTAATGGTAGGAAACAGATTTTTAAGCGTGGAGATAAAATCGCTCATATCAGCAACAAAATCAGATCCTTTTGCAATCATGTAATTATACACTATCTCAATCTGTTGATTAGAGGTTGGTTCAGCCTGGTATTCCGGTCCATCCTTTACCCTTTGGAAAGCGATTTTCTCAAGTTCAAGGTCATCATAAGCACCTTCTGCCTTGGCTAAACCTACTTTTCCATTCAGATACATGCGAAGAGTAGTCTGATTCAGCTGATTCAATTCAACACGATGAAGGATTGAATTTTCAATCCTGGCTATCTGCTCTTTTTTGATAACCTGATAATATTCTTTTATCATTGCTTTACATCCTGTTTGGCTTTTATCGTATTCCCTTTTTTACATCCCATAAAGTCCTCAATAGATACCTCATCATTGTAGCATAAAAGGGGAGTTGTAAACTGATTATTCAAAGCTATTCTTTTGGTATTAGGAGTGTAAAGAATAAAAAATGTGGTTAAAAAATATACAGGTGTATGACCCGATTCTTCAACAGTATGATGATAGTTGTGTACACATCCGCAATCACCTGGTCACAGAATTACTTCCTACCCTTCCGACAAGGTTATCTAAGGAAACCGTATTGGATCTTAAGGGCTATTACCTTTACCCGGGCTTTATTGATTCTCATTGTCATTTGCTAGGCTTTGGCACTTCTTTGCTGGAAAAGAATCTTTTTGAAACACCGGACCCCTCCCGGTGGTTTGGGCATATGCAGGCTGACACAAGAGATGTGCTTGTTTACCGAGGTTGGAACGAAGATATCATAGGCTTCACTCCTACAAAACAACTTTTAGATTCTCTGGAGATAGATAAACCGGTTTTATTGACTCGTAAATGCGGCCATGCGGGTATAGTGAATTCTAAAACTCTCCAAACTTTTTCTTTGAATCAATACCATCAACTGGATGGAACCGATCTGTCGACCGGATTCTTGACAGAAAAAGCGTTGCTTTCTTTACACCAACAGATGCAAACCTGTAAAGCTTCACAGGAAGCTTCTCTTAAAGTAGCTTATCGGGCTTGTCAGCGGTTTGGGATATGCTCAGTTCATACAGAAGACTGCTCGATTTCGACTTTGGAAACTATTATCCCTCTGCTCAGAACGACACCTCTGCATCTTCATGAAAAAATTGTAGTTAATTCTCCTGAGGAGATAGATCAAGTGATAGATTTTTGTAAAAAGTATCCTGACACGGACACTTTTTCATTCGGTTCTTTTAAAGTTTATATGGACGGTTCACTTGGCGCACATAATGCCAACTTAATTCATGCGTATTCTGACAAACCGAATCAGCATGGTTTTTCATTTTACACAGCGGATGAGTTAATACATTTTATTCAATCAGCCAATCACCACACAAAACAATTAGCCATTCATGTTATCGGGGACCAGGCACTGGAGAAGTGCATTCAAGCGTTTGAATATGTCACTTCTCATTCCGATTCTACAATGATTCATCGATTGGTACATGTACAAATGGCCTCTTCGGACCAGCTTTCAAGAATAAAAAAACTTCCCTTATTCATCAATATTCAACCTGTTTTTGCTGAAGCAGATCGACAAATGGCGGTTTTAAGATTAGGGTCTGCTCGATTAGCAGAGGTCGGGTATCCGTATCATGATATCGCAGCGAAACAGATCCCCTTTTCCATCTCGAGCGATGCGCCGGTAGAGACAATGAATCCTTTTCTAATCCTATCTCATGCAGAGAGATTTATGTCCAGAAAAGAAGCGTTTTTTGCTTATTCGGTAGCAGGAGCGATACAATCTCATTTTCCGAATTCGTTAGGAGTGCTAAAACCGGGATCATATGCAGATGGTTTTATTCTGCCCTATGATTTATTTGCTGTAACAACGGAACAACTCGCCGATATCATCCCCTCTCATCTATTATCAAACGGAGAGATCTATCCGTTAAACACTACAACCGGAGAGGTTTTATGAAACCATTTGACGTGATTGTCGTGGGAGGTGGCCATGCAGGCTGTGAAGCTGCTCTGGCAACTTCAAGACTGGGATGCCGAACTCTGTTAACCAGTATACAATTGGATTCTGTGGCTTGGATGCCCTGTAATCCGGCGATCGGTGGTTCTGGAAAATCACAGGTGATCGCAGAAATTGACGCACTGGGGGGAGAAATTGCCATAAACGCAGAAAAAGCGCTTTCCCAGATTAGAATCCTGAACACTTCCAAAGGATTAGCATTGCGATCAAAACGAGTCCAATGTGATAAATATGCTTATTCCGGAGCGATGAAAAAAACACTGGAAACAACACCCAATTTAACCCTATACCAAACAATAGTGCAGAAAATTTTAGTCAAACAGGATACCTGCATCGGCATAGAAGATATCTATGGAGAATCCATACTGGGTACGGTAGTTATCTTGACTACCGGCACTTTTTTAAATGCGAAAATTCACGTCGGACTGATATCTTATGAAGCTGGTCGAAACGGAGAACTAGCTTCAAATCATTTGTCTGGTTGTTTATTATCTCTTGGATTGCCTGTTCGTCGGTTTAATACAGGCACTACCCCAAGAATTGACAGAAAAAGCGTTGATCTGTCGAAATTCGTGATTCAGGAAGGCACCATAGATCCAATTCATTTATCCTTTATGAGTCCTCCTAAGATTTATAAGAACCAACTTCCCTCTTACCTGGGATGGACAAATGAAAAAACATTTGAGACAACAAAAGAATTTCTCAAGTACCAACCTTCCAATACCGGAAATATGGTAAAAACCGGACCAAGAAATTGCCCTTCGTTAGAAGAAAAAGTGAAATGGTTTCCAGACAGGAAAGCTCATTCCTTCTTTTTAGAATCAGAAGGTTATCAAACAGATGAAATGTATATGGCTGGAATGAATATGAGTGTTTTTCCTTCTTGCCAAGAGGCAATATTGAATACGATTCCGGGTTTGGAAAATGTTGTTATCACACGGCCTGCTTATGCTATTGCATACGATTGGGTAGATCCCTCTGCTTTAAAAGCAACTTTAGAATCCAAATTAATTTCTCGCCTCTTTCTTGCCGGACAAATCAATGGTACTACCGGGTATGATGAAGCTGCTGCTCAAGGTTTAATAGCCGGTATGAATGCTGCATTATTTATTCAACAGAAACCTTCATTCCTATTGAATCGTTATGAATCTTATATAGGGGTGATGATCGATGACTTGATTCATAAAGATGTACTGGAACCTTATCGCATCACTCCCTCTCATGTTGAATACAGATTATCCTTACGAGAAGACAACGCCGATCTACGATTGACTGAAAAAGGAAAGAATATTGGATTAGTCACGGCTAAAAGATGGGAGGCTTATCAACAAAAGAGAAATGATATCGAGAAAGGACGAGAGTGGTTGAACTCTAACAGAATCACGCCGAATAAAGAGGTGAATCAGTGGCTACAAAACCAAGAATTGTCTATTATATCTCAAGACTGCTCTTTATTCGGATTTCTCAAAAAACCTGAAATTCCTTTTTTGATAGTGGAGCATTTTTATCCACCTTTACAAGCACTGAATGAGGATTCAAAACTGGCATTAGAGATTGAAGCAAAATATGAAGGGTATATTATCCGGGAAAAAAATGAAATTCGGAAGATTCTAAAATTTGACCAGGTTTCTTTACCAATTACCCTTTTCGATTCTTTACCTGTTTCGCTTTCAAAAGAAGCGAGAGAAAGTTTGCTTCGATTCAAACCAGCTACGATTGCTGAAGCTAAACTCCTCTCTGGGGTGAAACCTTCAGATGTACTCACCTTGATTGCGGTTTTACATCAAAAATAGGAGCTACCTTTTCATGTTTCACGTGAAACATGAACGTTTTTCTTTGATTAAGCCCCGCTTCTCTCTAATATTTTTTTTAATTTATCTAAACCGCTTTTTATGGATCGATTCACTTTTCCAGTGTGTACACCCAGTTTTTCTGCAATTTCTTGATTAGTTAAGTCCTGGCTGTACTTTAGAACAATACTTTTTCTCTCAATGGCTTCCAGCTTCATTAAGGCCGTGTTTAGGGTAATTCGTTGAATAGCAGTAGTGACATGATCGTGTGGATCGGAAAGCGTGTCTTTAATCAAAACTTTTTCTTCTTCGTTTAATAGTGATTCTTCAATAGAGGTAGGATATTTTGCCAATCCAGCTTCAAAGGATTCAATAATTATTTCCTTAGATAATCCTGTTTTATCAGAAATCTGTTGGATTGTAGGTACTTTTTCGGAAGTGTTTCGTAATTCATGAACAGCTTCTTGTATCATTTTATAATAGACCGTGTATTTCCTGGGGATTCTGATAATATCTGAATTGTCTCGCAAATAATGAAGCATTTCACCTTGAATTAATACCGTTGCGTAAGTAGTAAAAGCGGCGCCGGTATTTTGATCAAAATTATCCACTGCTTTAATTAGCCCGATATTGCCGACAGATTTTAAGTCCTCAGCTAATTGAGTATTCCTATCTGCTAATTTGTTTGCTAAGTACTGAACAATCCATTGATGCTGAAGTATCTTATCCTCTCTCTCTTGTTTATCCATGAAACGCTCTTTTTTCTTTTTTTAGAGTAAAAATCAGCTTTTGGTCTTGGCTTTCATCCAAAGAAAAATCCTTTAACAAATGTTTAGCTATTTGATATAACTGGCTGGTTTGGTTTATGTAATGTTTATTTCCATTGGTAAGCGTTTCTACCAAAATCGTGCTTTGAATCATATTTTCAGCTGATAAAAAAGTAATGTGTACCGGTTTGATTGGAGAAATGTTCTGTTTTACATAACAAAGCGTTTCATGCAACAAAAACTTAAATTCATCCATCTCATCAATAGTAAAATTGGATGTGTTCATGATGTAAGAGCTCATTAATCTAAGCAGTGAGCAGCTCACATCATTTAATTCAAGCTGAACATTGATTTCAAAATTCATGTTGTCCTCCTCAAGGGATAAATCAAAGTAATTCTTTGTGTCGTGCTATCCCACTCAACTTGTGCATGTAAATTTTCAGCGATGAAACGGAGTGGAAGCATGGTTCTTCCGTTCAAGATAAAAGGGGTTACACTACTATTCTCATCAATTTTTTTTGGATTTCCATTCACCAAAGCAACCGTTTTTTGAATGGTTAATTGTATATTGTTTCCATTTACTTGGATTGTCACTTTTTTTGTTTGGTTATCCCATTGAATAGTACCTTCCCAAGACTCAATGATGACTCGTATCGGTAAGAATGTTCGGTTGTCTTTTATCACAGGAGTTACTTTTGGATCACTATCAATCGCTGTGCTTTGACCGTTAATCTGAATTTCTGGTTGTTTGATCTGCATCTGTATGATGGTTACGATGGTAAATTGATAGCTTTTCGACCATTCTGTATTTCCAAGAATAGTCTCACCCCGTACTCTCCAATAATAAGTTTGATGCCGCTTCAATACATTTTCCGGTATCAGCCATTGATCTCCGGATATAGTTCCTGATAAGTAAAAAACGTCTTTAAAATCTTGATCGGTAGCGATTTGTACTTTGTACAAAACCGGGTATTCAGAATAGGAAGATTCAGACCATCGAAACATAATTCTTGTTTTGGTGGTTTCTGCTAAATTAACGGGCTCCATGGGCATAGGTGGACTGGGAAGATTGATCAATCTGGCAACACCTTTCCCGTAAGTACCTGCCCACAATTGTTTCTTATAATATAGCGAACTTCTGATGCTGGTTTGTTGCAAGTTTTTCCCAACCGGATTCCATTCTTTTGTGAGCAAATTCAGTCGGTATAATCCGTTCTCGGTAGAGACAAAACATTCATCGTTATGAGTTTTTTCAAATGTATAGACTATATCATACACAATCGTACCTTTTTGTGGTCCTTCTATTCTTTCCCATGAA
>JAQVYZ010000061.1 GCA_028708485.1 Caldisericia bacterium
ATAAAGATAAAGGTAAGATTGCTGAAGCGGTTGAGCAAAGTTATTGGCCAAAATCGGACGAAGATTCGTTACCCGGTTCCGAGTTAGGTGCTATGATCAGTCTATTGGATCGGTGGGATACTTGGATAGGCGTACATTGTATCGGTCTCAATTTATCCTCCTCAGGTGATCCGCTTGGAATCCGAAGAACCGTAAACGGTTTATTGAGTATTTTAGGAACAATACCCGGAACTATCCCTTTGTCTGAATATCTTTGTGTCGGATTGGAAGCCTATCAACAGATTAATGGGATCAGTTTCGATATAGAGAAAGTGAAAAGCGACTGGAATACTTATTATCTCCAGCGTATGCGTTCACTATTAACCGGCTCCATCCACTTTGGCAAGCATCGATATGATATCGTACAAGCTGTGCTGAACAATGCAGGTTCATTTCAAATTCAATCACCTCATGAGATGAGTGATAAAGTGAATCTGTTGGAAAAAGAAATCCTGAATCCAGAGCTGAAGGAGCTATACCAGTCCTTTGTCAGGATGCAGAAAATTCTGAACACTTCCTTTCAACCCGGGTCTATCAAGAGGGAGCTGTTGGAGTCGGAAGCTGAAAAGAGGCTTTGGAAAACCGGAGAAAGCGTACAGACGGTGCTGAGTTCTGCTACAGCCCCTGCACAAGTTTTGTCCGCTTTGTTTGAACTTAACAAACCAATACAGCGATTTTTTGACGAAGTCATGGTAATGGTCGACTCACCCTCTATAAGAGAGAACCGACTCAGGTTATTGTCCTGGTTACTATCGATGATGTCCGACTTTGCTGATTTTTCAAAAATTGTATTTGAGGGAGGAAATGAATAATGAAAAAAATGGTGTACCAATTCCACGAAGGAACCAAAGAAATGAAAGCGATCCTGGGAGGCAAAGGGGCCGGACTATCAGAGATGGCCAGAATGGGAATACCGGTTCCACCCGGTTTTACGATCTCTGCCGAAGTTTGTGAGTATTATTACCAGCATGAACAGCAATACCCCGAAGAGTTATGGGATGAAATCAAATCTCATCTTACCCAGATAGAGAAAGATACCGGCAAAGCATTCGGGAACCCTCAGAATCCGTTATTAGTCTCCGTCAGATCCGGCGCAGCGATCAGTATGCCCGGTATGATGGACACGATTCTGAATCTTGGCTTGAATGATGATATTGTGTTAAAATGGTTATCCGGTACCGGCAATACCCGTTTTGTGTATGATTCTTACCGACGTCTTCTGCAGATGTTTGGCAATGTGGTATACGAGATTGAACATGCTCAGTTTGAAAAAGTGCTACACCAAGTGAAAGCAGCGAAAGGATATACCCTTGACAACGAACTGCAGATTGAAGATCTGAAACAAGTCATCGCAGGATACGAACAATTATATATCACCATCAAAGGGAAACCTTTCCCGCAAGACCCGTGGGAACAGCTAACCGATGCCATCGGTGCGGTGATCAAGTCCTGGAATAACAACAGGGCAATTGTGTACCGCCGTCTGAATAAAATTGATGGGTTACTGGGTACGGCTGTAAATATTCAGAGCATGGTTTTTGGCAATCGAAACAATCAGTCGGGCACGGGGGTGTGTTTTACCAGAAATCCCTCTACCGGTGAGAAATTATTATACGGAGAGTTTCTGATCAATGCACAGGGAGAAGATGTCGTCGCCGGCATTCGCACTCCCCAGAAAATATCCGAATTAAAGTCCGTCATGCCGGCATGTTATGATCAATTACTTGCTACTTGCGAGAAACTGGAAAACCATTACCGTGACATGCAGGACATAGAATTTACGATTGAGGACAACCGGTTGTTTTTGTTGCAGACCAGATCCGGTAAGCGCACAGGGGCTGCTGCCGTGAAAGTAGCGGTTGATTTGTTTGAAGAAGACAGGATATCCAAGGAAGAGGCTTTGATAAGGGTCCAACCAGACCAATTGAACCAGTTATTGCATCCCCGGTTTGATCCCGTCGAAAAGGAAAAGGTCGTGGTTTTGGCGAAAGGACTGCCGGCTTCTCCCGGCGCGGCAGTTGGTAAAGTAGTCTTTACGGCACAGAGAGCGGAAGAAGAAGCCGCTAATAATGTCCCGGTGATCCTTGTCCGAGAAGAAACTTCTCCCGAAGACATTCGCGGAATGAACGTTGCAAAAGGTATTCTCACTGCCAGGGGCGGGATGACATCTCATGCGGCTGTGGTGGCAAGAGGGATGGGCAAATGCTGTGTATCGGGCGTGGATAGTATCGTGGTGGATGAAGAAAAAAGAGAATTTCGCACAAAATCCGGAACAGTAGTCAAAGAATTTGATACGATCAGTTTGGACGGTACCTCAGGAGAAGTATTCGCTCAAGCCATACCAACCATTACTCCGCACATGGGTGAGGATATGACAAAATTACTCGATTGGGCTGACAGCTATCGAAAATTGAAGATCAGGACCAATGCAGATACGCCAAAGGATGCTGAACAAGCCAGAAAATTCGGAGCTGAAGGGATCGGTTTGTGCAGAACAGAGCATATGTTTTTTGAAGGGGACAGGATTCAGGCAGTCAGGGAGATGATTCTTTCGGATACACTTGCTGGCAGAGAAAAAGCGTTAGCGAAGATCCTACCCATGCAAAGAGAAGATTTTATCGGTATTTTCAAAGCGATGAAAGGGTTCCCGGTCACGATCCGGTTGCTGGATCCGCCTTTGCACGAATTTTTGCCGACAGATGAGGGAGATATCCAGGAATTGGCAACAGAACTTCATATTTCGGTAGATAAGGTGAAGGATAAAATACAATCCCTGAAGGAATTCAATCCAATGTTGGGTCATCGCGGGTGTCGGTTAGGCATCACCTTCCCCGAAATTACAACGATGCAAACGCGTGCCATCATGGAAGCTGCCTGCTTGGTTTCGAAGCAAGACAACGCTTCCATCGTGCCGGAAATCATGGTGCCGTTGGTTGGCTCCGAAAAAGAGCTTTTGTCGCAAAAAACGGTGATTGATCTTACCGCTGCGAAGGTTTTTATTGAGCAGGGATTGACGCTTCCCTATCTGGTAGGGACGATGATCGAAGTACCCCGCGCAGCCCTGACAGCTTATGAAATCGCAGACCAAGCTCAATTCTTCTCTTTTGGTACCAATGACCTGACACAAATGACTTTTGGTTTTTCCCGGGACGATGCCAATAAATTCCTGCCGTATTACGTAGAACACAAGATTTTACCCGAAGATCCCTTTATTTCCATCGATACCAAAGGAGTAGGAAGGTTGATTAAAATAGCCGCCGAAGAAGGCAAACAGAGAAGGCCGGATTTAAAGATCGGCATCTGTGGAGAGCATGGAGGAGATCCCGATTCCATAGAGTTTTGTCATCAAGTCGGCTTAAGCTATGTCAGCTGTTCTCCGTTTCGAGTGCCTATCGCCAGGTTGGCTGCTGCAAGAGCGGCAATTCAATATCCTTAAAACTTGCGAAACCGGGTGGGTGGTTTTCAAACTACCCACCCTTACTATAATGGATCGGGGAATCACATGGATTTGACTTCTTATGTCAACCAATTAAAAGACCAGCTTTCTATTGTAGAGGTGATTGGAAAAGTCATCTCTCTGAAAAAAGCCGGTCGGAATTTTGTTGGATTATGCCCGTTTCATGGTGAAAAAACACCTTCCTTTACTGTCAATGACGACAAAGGGATCTATTTTTGTTTCGGGTGTAAAGCCGGTGGGGATGCTATCCATTTTTATATGAAATACCATCAAGTATCTTTTAAAGAAGCCGTGGAAGCTCTCTCATCCATAGCGGGATTGCCTGAGTACAGCTGGAGCACGGATGAATCATCTGATTCCAAAGACCAGTACACTTTGATTATGGAAGCAGCCAAATGTTTTTTCATCGAAAACCTACAAGAAACCACCGATGGGATGAAATATCTTTACCAAAGAGAGATCTCAGAGGAGATCATCCATCAGTACCAGTTAGGTTTTGCTCCGGCAGACTCAAGGCCTTTGCTGTCTCTTTTTAATTCAAAAAAGCTTGATAAAGAAAAAGGCTGTTACCTTGGATTACTGCATGCAGACAACCAGGGGCAGTATTATGCTTATTACCGGGACAGAGTGATTTTTCCGATCATGAATGCATCCGGCAAGACAATTGGCTTTGGGGGACGTTCGATCCATGCCGATCAACAACCAAAATATGTCAATAGCCCCGACCAGATTTTGTTTCACAAAGGGCAGCAGCTGTACGGATTATTTCAAGCCAAAACGGCTATCCAGCAGGAAGGTAAAGTGCTGATTGCCGAAGGATATATGGATGTACTGACATTGGTTCAGTACCATTTTCCTTATGCAGTGGCTACGCTGGGTACCGCACTCACCAAGGACCATACAAAATTGCTATCCCGACTTCATGCTGAAATATTCTTATGTTTTGACCATGACGAAGCAGGGGAGAAAGCCACTGAAAAAGCGATCCAGGTGTTGTTAGGTCAGGGATTGCATGCCAAAGTGATCGTTTTGGGAGAAGGATACAAGGACCCTGATGAGGTTTTAAAAAAAGGCGGAGAGACGATTTTCAGAGAGTATTTGGAAAAAGCCGAACCTATGCTGGATTATTTCTGGAATCGAATGAACAGGAAAAAATCTGCTAACAGCGAAGAATTGAAAGACAGAACCAACCAGATGTTTGAAATGCTGGCGTATTCCTCTGAAGCCATCCTGCACGATCAGGTGATAAAGAAAATGGCTTATGATCTGCATATTCTTCCTAATATTCTTTGGGATCAATTCCGGTATAAACATCAGCTTGAGAAAACAGGGTACTTGAAACGCCCCTCGGTTAAACAAGCGAGAGAGTTTGAAGGGTATATCCCCTCTCTTGAAGGGGAAAGGATGTTATTAAAAGCGTTATTGGATGATGAGACTGATTGGGGCAAGGCTATCTACTCCTATATACAGGAGGAGGATTTTTCTTCTCTTTTTCATAGAAGGCTGTTCCATATCCTTAAGGAGTTGTATCCGGAACACCCCTGTAGTAAAATTAACGAATTGTGCCCAGTTGAGATTGAGCAGGATATCATGAGTGGGATAATGGAACTTAGCATCCTGGATTCCAGTTTTATCAACAGGATTTCTATAGAGCAAGTGTTGCGAAAAACGAGTGAGAATAAAAAGAGAAAAGTTTCCAGGCATATATTGCAGAAAATCAAGGAAGCGGAAGCAAACGGCGACGATGAAAGTTGCCGTCGTTTAAGAGAGGAGCTAAAGAAAATTGTCTGATAAGAAAAAGAAAACAGAAGTGAAAAAACCTGAACCAATAAAGAACCCCTCTGTTAAAAAGGTGGTACCTACTCAAAAAAAAGAAGTCAGTCAGTCGGCTAAACAGACAAAACCAGTTGCAGTCAAGCCTACTGTAAAAACGGTTTCATCCAAGAAAAAACCAGCTGCTTTGGCAGCGAAACCAATTCCCAAATCCCCTGTCAAGCAGACTAAACCGATTACAACTGGTCCTGTTACAAAAGCATCTGTACCGAAAAAGAAATCGACTGCTCCTGCCAATACTGTACCTGTTGTCAAAAAAGCCGATAAAAAGGCAGTCTCCTCACCAAAAAAAGCGAAAACAACAGAAAAAAACACTTCTAAAAAGCCGATCGATCCGGTAAAAATCACCAACCAAGAAAAGAAACCAGCTTCCACTAAGAAAACAGTATCAGCGAAAAAAGGGAAAGACTCTGCCTCACCGGCAACCAAAACCTCTAAAGGTGCACGTAAGGCGAAACCGGTGGTTAAAACAACACAGAAAATTCACTCTAAGAAGACGACGACGGTCAAAACAGGGAAAGGCGTGAAAGAATCTATTATTGAATTCGAAATCGAGTCGATAGAAGAAAAAATAGAGATAGAGAAAGATCTTGAGAATATGAATGCAGAGGAGATCATTCTTGACCTGGAGCATGTCGATATATTTGAAGAAAACACAGCGGAATTAGAGGAGAAGCTTCCTAAAAAAGTCGATCATAAAAAAATGGTAGACCGCTTAAAAGCACTTCCGGAGTTTAACTATTTAATCAAAACGCATGAAGACGGGGATGCTATCTCATATGATGAAATCATGGATCTGATGGAAGATGTCAATTTAACCCCGGAAGAGATGGACCTGATGTATTCGATGTTGGAAGACCATGGCATAGACTATGGAGACAGAGATGCCGTTGAGAAGAGCGAAACAAAAGAAGCGGAAGACTCAGATGAATTCATTTTGGAAGAGGAGGAAGTCGACTTAAAGGACCCGATTAAAATGTACCTGAAGGAAATCGGG